>JAOTUO010000405.1 GCA_029863845.1 Myxococcales bacterium | reverse complement strand
TACGACCTCGCCCAGGCCCGCGCGCGGGCGCACCTGCTCGAGGGCTTTGCGATTGCCCTCGAACATCTCGACGAGGTGATCGCCATCATCCGCGCTGCGCAGGTCACCGCCGAGGCCCGCGAGCGGCTCATGGCCCGTTTCGAGCTGAGCGAGCGTCAGGCCACGGCAATCCTCGAGATGCGCCTGCGTGCGCTCACCGCCCTCGAACGCCAGCGGGTCCTGGACGAGCTGGAGGAGGTGCGCGCCCGGATCGAAGACCTGGAGGGCCTGCTCGCCAGCGACGCCCGCATCCTCGAAGACGTCCTCGAGGAGCTCGGAGAGATCCGCGAGAAGTTCGGCGACGAGCGCCGCACCGAGCTGGGGCCCCCGGTCGAGGGCATCAGCACCGAGGACCTGATCGTCGAGGAGGACATGGTCGTGACCGTGTCGCACCTCGGCTACATCAAGCGCAATCCGCTCACGCAGTACCGGGCACAGCGCCGCGGCGGGAAGGGCGTCAAGGGCATGGAGGCGCGCCAGGAGGACTTCGTCGAACGCCTCTTCGTGGCCTCCACCCACGACTACATCCTGTTCTTCACCACCCGCGGCCGGGCCCACTGGCTCAAGGTGCACGAGCTTCCGGCGCTGGGCCGCACGGCGCGCGGCAAGGCGCTCGTCAACGTCCTCCAGCTCGCCGAGGGGGAGCGCGTCCAGGCCACGCTGCCGGTCCGCGACTTCGCCAACGACGAATACGTGCTGCTCTGCACGCGCAAGGGCGTGATCAAGAAAACCCGGCTCGACGCCTACTCCAACCCGCGACGCGGCGGCATCATCGCCATCAACCTCGACGCGGACGACGAGCTGATCGCCGCGTGCCGGACCAACGGCAGGCAGGAGGTGATCATCGCGAGCTCCCGGGGCAAGTCGATCCGGTTCCCCGAGGACCAGGTGCGTCCGATGGGGCGCACGGCGGCCGGCGTCCGCGGCATGAGCCTCCTTGGCGGGGACGAGGTCGTGGGCATGGAGATCCTGTCGCCCGGCGCCCGTGTCCTGACCGTCACGGAGAAGGGCTACGGCAAGCGAACCCCGCTAGAAGACTACCGCCTCCAGCGGCGCGGGGGTCAGGGCGTGATCACGATCCGCACGACCCTGCGCAACGGCGAGGTGATCAGCGTGGCGCAGGTGGTCGACGACGACGAGGTCATGCTCATCACCGACGCCGGGAAGGTCCTGCGCGCAAAGGTCTCCGGCATCTCGACCATGGGACGCGCGACGCAGGGCGTGCGGGTCATGAACCTCGCCGCGGGCGAGAAGATCGTGTCCATGGCGCGCCTGGCCGAGCGCGACGTTGCGGAGACCGAAGGCGGAAACGGCGCCGGCCAGTAGGGCCGCGGCGCGAGCAGAGAGCGACCGTGAAGACCGAGAAGTCGCGCCGGCTCTTCGAACGCGCCCGGCGCAGCATTCCGGGCGGCGTCAACAGCCCCGTGCGGGCCTTCGGCTCCGTCGGCGGCGTGCCCCGCTTCCTCGAACGGGGGGCGGGCTGCCGGGTCTGGGACGCCGACGGCAACGAGTACATCGACTACGTCGGCTCCTGGGGGCCTCTGATCCTGGGCCACGCCGACGCCGGCGTGCTTCAGGCTGTGGGCGACGCCATGGCCCGCGGCACGAGCTTCGGGGCTCCCACCGAGCTGGAGATCCGGCTGGCCGAGGCGATCTGCGCAACGCTCCCCGCCGTCGAGCGCGTGCGCATGGTGAGCACCGGCACCGAGGCGACGATGAGCGCGCTGCGGCTGGCGCGCGCCGCCACCGGTCGCAGCCGCATCCTGAAGTTCGAGGGCTGCTACCACGGTCACGCCGACGGCCTGCTCGTCGGCGCGGGCAGCGGGGTGGCCACGCTGGGGATTCCGGGGTCGCCGGGTGTGCCCGCGGGATTCGCGGAGCTCACGATCCAGACCCCGTACAACGACCTCGCCGCCGCGTCGCAGGCCTTCGAGCGCTGGGGCGCCGAGATCGCCTGCGTCATCGTCGAGCCGCTCGCCGGCAATATGGGTCTGGTGTTCCCGGAGCCCGGCTTTCTGGAGGGACTGCGGGAGCTGTGCGACGGGGCCGGGGCGCTGCTGATCTTCGACGAGGTGATCAGCGGGTTCCGCGTCGCCTGGAACGGTGCCCAGGGCCGGTATGGCATCGCACCGGACCTGACCTGCCTGGGCAAGGTGGTGGGCGGGGGGCTGCCCGCCGCCGCCTACGGAGGGCGGGCACGGCTGATGGATCAGCTGGCGCCCGATGGGCCCGTCTACCAGGCGGGCACGCTCTCCGGTAATCCTCTCGCCATGGCGGCGGGCCTCGAGACGCTGCACCGACTCGCCGAGCCGGGCACCTACGAGCGGCTCGACGCCATGTCGCGGCGCCTCGCCGAGGGTCTCGGGCGCGCCGCCGCGGATGCGGGGGTCGAGCTGACGACCGCTTCCGCCGGCGGACTCTTCGGCTTCTTCTTCCACCCTGGGCCGGTCCGCAACTTCGAAGACGCGAAGAAGGCCCTCGCCACCCGATTCCGTGCGTTTTTCACCTCGATGCTGGAACGCGGAATCTACCTCGCGCCCTCGCCGTTCGAGAGCGGCTTCGTATCGCTCGCTCACGGCGAGCGCGAGATCGAGGCAACCCTGGAAGCCGCGCGCTACGCCATGCGTGACGCGGCGACCGCGAATTGAGCTTGCGAGGGGCCTTGGCTAGCATGCACGCGGATTTTGTGATGATGTGGCTCGGGGCTGGCCGGCTGGCGGC
>JAOTUO010000107.1 GCA_029863845.1 Myxococcales bacterium | reverse complement strand
CTCGACGACGGCGCGGTGCTGATTGTGCCGCCGGAGGTCCGGCTCGAGCGCCCCGTGCACGTGGTCTTCCTGAGCTCCGGCGAGACGGCGGCGATCTGCCACCCGCGCGTGCTCGTGGTCGCCGGGTCGAACAGCCGCGTGAACCTCGTGCAGGACCACGTGTCGCTGGCGAGCGCCCAGGGCTTCACGAACGCCGTGACGGAGGTCTTCGTCGAGCCCGGCGCCGCGGTCGAGATGGTCCTGTTGCAGCGGGAGGACGAGCGGCAGTTCCACACGTCGAACCTGGGCGTCCGGCTCGAACGGGACGCGCGCTTCACGAGCCACACCGTGACCCTGGGCGGCGCGATCGTGCGCAACGACCTCGAGGTGACCTTCGCCGGCGAAGGCGCCGATTGCACGGCCAATGGCCTCTTCGTGGGAGACGACCGGCAGCTCATCGACAACCACTCGCTCATCGACCACGCCACGCCGCTCGGCACGAGCAGCGAGCTGTACAAGGGGATTCTCACCGGAGCCGCGAAGGGCGTCTTCCGCGGGCGCGTGATCGTGCGCCCCGACGCCCAGCACACGAACGCCCGGCAGTCGAACCCGAACCTGCTGCTTTCCGACTCGGCAGAGATCAACACGAAGCCCCAGCTCGAGATCCACGCCGACGACGTGAAGTGCAGCCACGGTTCGGCCGTCGGCCGCCTCGACGAGAACGCCCTCTTCTACCTGAGGACGCGCGGAATCGGCGAGGAGCGGGCGCGGGAGATGCTCTCCCGCGGCTTCGCGTCGGAGGTGACGCGCGCCATTTCGATCGAAGCCCTGCGCGAGGAGATCGACCGCCTCGTCGCCGGGAAGCTCGATTCATGAGCGGCGGCTTCGACGTCGAGCGGGTGCGCAAGGACTTCCCGATCCTCCGGCAGAGGATCCACGGCAAGCCCCTCGCCTTCCTCGACAGCGCCGCCAGCGCCCAGAAGCCCACACCCGTGATCGAAGCGATGTCGCGCTTCTACGAGTCCGATTACGCGAACATCCACCGCGGCGTCTACGAGCTCGCGGAGCGGGCGACCCTTGCCTTCGAGGGCGCGCGCGAGAAGGTGCGCCGCTTCCTGAACGCGGGCGAGGCCCGGGAAATCGTGTTCGTCCGCGGCACCACGGAGGCCATCAACCTCGTCGCCCAGGCCTGGGGCCGTGAGCACGTCGCGACGGGCGACGAGATCCTGATCACGCACATGGAACACCACTCGAACATCGTCCCGTGGCAGCTCCTCTGCCAGGAGAAGCGGGCCGAGCTGAGAGTGGCGCCCGTCGACGACCGCGGCGCGCTGCGGATGGACCAGTTCGAGAAGCTGTTCTCTCCGCGCACGAAGATCGTCGCCGTGACCCACGTCTCCAACGCCCTGGGCACGGTGAACCCGGTGCGCGAAATCGTGCGCCTCGCGCACGAGCGCGGCGTCCCGGTGCTGGTGGACGGCGCCCAGGCCGTGCCCCACGGCCGCGTCGACGTTCGGGCCCTCGACTGCGACTTCTATGCCTTCTCGGGCCACAAGGTCTTCGGACCGTCCGGGATCGGCGTCCTCTACGGCAAGGCCGGGATTCTGGAGCGCATGCCCCCGTACCAGGGAGGCGGGGAGATGATCCTCTCCGTCAGCTTCGAAGAGACCGCCTACAAGGGGATCCCCTACCGCTTCGAGGCGGGAACTCCCGACATCGCGGGCGCCGTGGGCCTCGGCGCCGCGATCGACTACGTGACGGCGCTCGACGCGGGCGCGGTCGCCGCCCACGAGCGGGAGCTCCTCGACCACGCCACCGACCGGCTTTCGAAGGTCGCGGGCCTGCGCTTCATCGGAACGGCCCCGCAGCGGATCGCCGTCGTCTCCTTCGTGCTGGATGGCGTACACCCCCACGACGTGGGCACCATCCTCGACCGGGAGGGCGTCGCCGTCCGCGCCGGCCACCACTGCGCGCAGCCCCTCATGGACCGCTTCGGTATTCCCGCCACGGTGCGCGCGTCCTTCGCCCTCTACAACACGAAGGCGGACGTCGATGCGCTGGTGGCGGGCCTTCACAAGGTGCGCGAGGTTTTCGGCTGATGTCGGACCTGCGCGAGCTCTACCAGTCGGTGATCCTCGACCACAACAAGAGGCCGCGAAATTTTCGCGAGCCCGAGGGAGCGAACCGGAGCGCCCGCGGCGACAACCCGCTCTGCGGCGACAAGCTGATCGTATTTCTGGAGGTCGACGGCGAGTCGGTGAAGGACGCGGCCTTCCTGGGCTCGGGCTGCGCGATCTCGACCGCCTCGGCATCCCTGATGACGGAGGCCATCAAGGGGAAGTCCACCGCGGAGGCCGAGAAGCTCTTCGGCGGCTTCCACGCGCTGGTGACGTCGGATCCGACCGCGCCGGCCGAGACCCGGGGGCTCGGCAAGCTCGAGGTGTTCGCCGGGGTCCGCGAGTTCCCGGTTCGCGTGAAGTGCGCGACGCTCGCGTGGCACACCATGCACGCGGCGCTCGCCGGCGGTGCCCAGGCCGTCTCGACGGAGTGACGAACATGGACGAGGGCATTCGGCAGCGCGTGATCGAACAGCTGCAGACGGTCTACGACCCCGAGATCCCGGTCAACATCTACGAGCTGGGGCTGATCTACGACGTCGAGGTCGACGACGACGGGTCTACGCGCATCCGCATGACGCTGACCACGCCCATGTGCCCCGCCGCCGAAGAGCTGCCGCCGGAGGTCGAGACCAAGGCGCGAGCCGTCGAGGGCGTGACCTCCGTGCAGCTCGACCTCGTCTGGGATCCGCCGTGGCACCCGGGCATGATGTCCGAGGCCGCAAGGCTCGAACTCGGCATGACCTGAAACCCCGGCTTGCTGGCGGCCCTCAGCTTCTCTGCGTTCCTCGCCTTCGGCGTCCTCCTCGTGCTGGTGGGCGCCAACCAGGCCGACCTGGCGCGCGACCTCGACCTCGACCTCGCCCGCTCGGGCCTGCTGGTCTCGGCGCTGGCCCTGGGCATCGGGATCGGCGTGGTGGGCGCGGGGCCGATATTCGACCGCCATGCGCGCCGGCCGCTCTTCGTCGCCGCCGCGCTGCTGGTCGCAATCCCGCTCCTCGCCGTGGACGCTTCGATCGGCTTCGGCCGCGCGCTGGTCCACCTGCTGCTCGCCGGCGTGGGCGCCGGCGCCTACGACACCCTGATCAGCGCGATGGTGGTCGAACGCTATCGCGAGCGCGCCGCCAAGCCGATGTCCGCCGTCCACGCGGCGGCCACCCTCGGCGCCGTGCTGGGTCCCTTCGCCGCGGGCTGGCTTGCCGCGCGGCACCACTGGGCCGCGAGCTTTCAGTGGACGGGCGCGGCGCATCTCGCGCTGGCCGGCGCGGCCCTGTTCACGCGCTTTCCCGCGCCGGCGCCGCTGCGCCGGACCGGCGACGGAGTCCTCTCCGCCGCGCTGCTCCCCTTCGCGTGGATCGCCTTCGCCTACGTCGGGGTGGAAGCCGCGATGACGGCCTTCGCGATGCCCTACGCCACCGAGGCGGCCCAGCTCGCCGCCGCGCGCGGCCGCACCGCCATCAGCGCCTTCTGGTTCGGGCTCTTCGCCGGCCGCGTGGCCGTGCTGGCCCTGCGCGGGGCGCCCGGTGCGGGCCTGCTGCTCGCGGCCGGAACCGCGGGGGGCACCGCGATCGCCGTGGGGATCGGATTGGCCGGCAGCGCCGTGGAGATCGTGTTCGGGGCGGTGGGACTGGCGCTGGGCAGCGTCTTTCCGCTCGTGATCACGCTCACGGGACAGCGCTTCCCCCATGCCCGCGGCACCGCCGCGGGGCTGGCGGCGGGCGCCGGGGCCCTCGGCGGCTTCTGCATTCCCTGGCTCACCGGCGCGATCGGTGACCGCGTCGGCGTCGTCGCGGCGGTCGCGAGCCTCGCGCTGTGGTCGCTCACCGTCGCCGGCGCCGCGGCTATCCTCCTGCGGTGGTCAGGGCCGCGGCCATCGCGCTCGTAATCGAACTGCTGATGTGGAACCGACTCTGCGAGCGAGTGATCTTCCAGCCGACGCCGGGCGTCGACCTGCGGCCGGAGGCGCTGGGGATCGAGGCCGAGGAGATCTTCCTCGAGGCCGAGGACGGCGTCCGCCTGCACGCGTTCTTCCTCCCGGCGCCGGGCGCGACCCGGGCCCTGCTCTTCCTGCACGGCAACGCGGGCAACGCCTCGCACCGGCTCCCGAACGCGGCCCTGCTCGCCCGGCTGGGCACCCACGTGCTGCTGCCGGACTACCGCGGATACGGTCTGAGCGAGGGGACGCCGAGCGAGGCGGGAGTCTACGCCGACGCGCGCGCCGGACTCGCGCATCTTCTCGGGCCGCGGGGAATCGCCGAGGATCGCACCGTCGTCTTCGGGCGCTCGCTCGGCGGCGCCGTCGCCGTCGACCTGGCCCGCGACCGCAATCTCGCGGGCGTCATCCTCGAGAGCACCTTCACCTCGGCCGCCGATGTCGCCCGGGGGACGATCGCCGGGCCGCTCGCCCCCCTGCTGCGCGACGTCCTGGCCTCCGACGCCAAGATCAGTCGCCTGCGCGCGCCGCTCCTCTTCTTCCACGGCGACCGCGACGAAATCGTCGACTACCGGCTCGGCCGCGCCCTGTTCGAGGCGGCGCCCGGGCCCAAGGCCTTCGAGACGATCCGGGGCGCCGGACACAACGACACCATCGAGGTGGGGGGGCGCCCCTACTTCGAGCGCATTCGGCGCTTCCTCGACGAGGTCGCGCCGTAGCCCCGAGCTCGTGGGCTCGCGCGCGGTGAATTCATCGCGTGAGGTCGGCGCGCCGCGAAGTGCCCGCTGATCTCACACGGGATCGACGCACTGCCGACGGCCGGCCTGAGCCCAGGGCTCGATGCTCCGACCGCGCCGGCGGAGGACGAGGGCCTGAATCAGGCGGACGACGTGGAAGCCGATCGAAGCGACCGTCCACAGGGCGACCATCACCAGGCCCAGATCGGGGCGCCCGCCCAGCGTCCCCGCGCTCAGCAGGATCAGGTTCGGATTGCGGCGCGCGGTGATCGTACGGAACTGCGAGTCGATGGGGCGCCAGCAATGGATCTCGATCGCGAAGATGTAGAGGAAGATGCCCTCCAGCAGGCGTCCGACGAAGTAGCCGCCGACGACGACCGCCGTGGCCGCCTCGAAGCCCGCCGGCAGCCCCAGGCCCCACGCGAAGTACCAGAACGGCGGGTGAACGAGGTCGAGACCGTGGTCGAGCACGTCGCCGACGCGGCTCGAGGTCAGCGTGACGCGCGCGAGCTTGCCGTCGACGGTGTCGAGAAAGGTCATCAGCCAGGCGGCGACGAGCCCGAGTCCGAATGCCCCCTTCGCGAACGCCAGCGTGGCCCCGATCGCCAGCACCCAGCTGGCAATCGTGATGGTGTTGGGCCGGACCCGGTGGCGGGCGAGCACGCGGGTGACGGCGGCGGCCGGCCGCGGCCACACCCACTTCGTGACGAGGTCCGTGATCCCCTTGTACGAGGCCGCGAAGATCCGCTCCTCGATCGCGCGCACCTCTTCGGCGCGGGCCGGAACGAGATAGGCGGGATCGGACTTGCGGAGCGAGGCCGTGTAGTCGGGGGCGAGCTCGCCGGGGGAGACCCTGCGCAGCGCGCGGAGCGAGGCGGCTGGCGGCTCCGAGGGATGGCGCAGCAGCGAGACCGCGTCGCGAAGCTGCGCCGCTTCCACGTGCGCCGCAACCGGACCTCCGAAGCCGCCGTCGGGCCGCCGGGGGGCGACCAGCACCGTGTCCGGGGTGGAGACGAGCGCCTGCACCAGCCGCTCGTCGTAGATCGCGTCCGAACGGAAGACGAGCACCGTCCCGGAATCCGGCGGGCTCGCCGAACCTTCCGGGTCGACGCATTCGACCCGCGCACAGCCGGCGTTGCGCAGTGCGCGGCGCAGGCGCTCCTCGGGCGTGAGACTCCAGATCTCGATCGCCGGTGCGTCGGCCGGTCGGAAGATCCACGCCGCCGGTGCGGTCTTCGCTGAGGAAACCGCCATGGCCCCTTCCCCGCTGCGGCGGAGGCGCGGAGGCTACCACAGGCCCCGAAGCCGAGTAAGGCTTCTGCTCGACGGCGTCGCGCCGGTGGCGCGCGGTTCGGAGAACCGCTCCGCGGCGGGTCCGATAGCGCGCTCGGGCTACCGGGACGCGAGGATCTCCCAGCGCGCCGCGAAGGCGTCGAACAGCTTGGGGTCGTCGCGGGCGATCGCGGCGATCTCCCGGTTGAGCCGGCGCGAACGCCCCGTCCAGTTGCAGCTCCCGAACACGACGTGGCGTTCGCCGCCTCGCTCGATCAGGACGAACTTGTCGTGCATGGGGAGGGCTTCGGCCTGCAAGACGCGCCGGAACGGAATGCCCGCGGAGGCAAGGCGGATCTCGACCTCGTTGGGAACACGGCGCTGGGTCCACTCTGCGAGCACTTCCACCTCGGCCCCCCGACGCGCAAGCCCCAGGATGGGTCGCAATCCGCCCCTTCCTTTCAGATGCGAGGTCGCGACTCTCACCCGGCTTCCCCGGCCGAACTCGCGCAGCAGACGGTCCACGGGGTTCGGGCTCACCCGGGGCCAGAAGTGGAGCTCGAGCTTCCCGCTTCGCAGCGAACGGTTGGCCCGCCGTGCGAAGCGCTCGAAGGGACCGTGGGGCGCGGTGTGGAGGTAGCGCGCGTGCTCCAGCAGCCCCGTCACGAGTCGGGGATCCCGCAGCTCCACGAGGAGGTTGTGGCCGCGATCCTGGTCGCCGATCTCGCGGATCACCGCCGGGCTGTCTTCGGGATCGTCACCGGAGGGGTTGAAGGATCCGATGAAGGCCGCCGGCTCGGGGTGCGAGAAGCAGTACAGCTTCTCGTGCAGCCGGGGGCGCCAGAGCGCCTGGTACTTCGAATCGGTCGCACGGCCGATCCGTCGGAATCCGTCCCCGAGTCCTTCGGATCCGCCGAGCATGCGCACCACCCGGTCGTTGGCGTGCGGCGTTCGGGGCCGCCCTTCCAGGGTCACTCGTACGGTCACGCCACGGCGCCGCGCCACCAGCAAATCCTCGGCGAGCCGACGGTCGCGGAAGTAGTAGGTGACCCAGTCGATCGTGCCGCCCGCGGGCACCTGCGATACGCGCTGTGCGAGAACATCGCGCAGCCGACCCCGGGCGCAATCCGGCCCCCCAAAGTAGACCTCCGTCGAGCCCATCGCCCTCGTACCCGGAAGCGCCGCGGGCAATCCGTTAGCTCCTGGCGGGTAGATTCCAGAACCGCGCGACGCGCTCGGCGTGCCACAGGAGGCTGAGCACCTGCCAGGCCACGATCGCGTAGAAGGTGTACTCGGCGATGCGATAGCCGGGCAGCGTCCAATCCATCAGGAGTGCGACCGTGAAGGCGGCCAGATTCACGTTCCTGCGCGAGATGAAGGTGCGCAGTCTCTCGTCGAGGCGCGTGTAGCCGTGAATCGAGCAGCCCGTGCGCGCCTTGAAGGCCATCGCACACAACCGGTCCATGACGTAGAACCCGAACATCCACAGGGACGCCTGGAAGGGCGCCGACGCGACGTCCCCGTTTCCGAGCCACCACCCCCACGCCATGTACCAGACGGGGGGGTGGACGATGTCGAGGCCGTGATCGAGCGCCTCGCCGACCTTGGTAGAGGTGAAGGTGAGTCGCGCGAGCTTCCCGTCCACGGAGTCGAAGACGCTCATCAGATAGGCGAGCAGCAGGCCCGGTATCCACGCGCCCGTCGCGAACAGCGGCACCGCTGCGAAGGTCGCGACCCAGCTGATGGAAGTGACCCAATTGGGATGCACGCGCCGGCGAGCGAGCGGCCGGACCGCCCGCCAGACGAAGGGCGGGTACACGTGCTTGGTGAGGAAGTCCGTCGAGCCCTTGTAATTCGACCAGAACAGGAAGTGCTCGGCGCGATCGCGACTGGCGGCGTCGGGGATCCGGATGAGGTAGGGCGCCAAAGTGCGGCGCAGCATCACGATGTAGCCGTCGAAATCGCTCTCTGCGAGCTCCTTGGCAGCGCCCGTCTGGATGAGCCGCTCGGCGAGGGCCAGGAGGTCCTCGTCGTCGGCGGCGAGTCCGGCGGGCTCGCTCTCCAGCCGCAGCAGCGCACCGCGCTCGGCGCCCTCGCCGTCGACAAAGGCGATGTTTCCGGCCGAGTTGAACAGGTGTTCGATGACCCGCGCGTCGACGACGGTATCGGCGGCGATGGCCAGCACCGGCTCACCCGCCGCGTCGCGCAAGGCGCGCGCGAGCCGCCGCGCCAGCGGCGCGTCCTCTCGAGACCAGTGCACCGGGAAGGCGGCCAGCAGGCTCGGGGGCAGGGACGTCGGAATCGACGCGTCCGGGGGGAGCTCCACCCGCACCTCCCCGACGCTCGCGCCGGCTTGAAGAACCCCCCGGAGCAGCCGCTCGAGAAGCGTCAAGCCGAACAGACGGATCTCGCTGTTGGGCTTGGTCGCATCGATCCAGACTCTCAGTACGCAATCCTCAGACTGAAATCTCGACGCTGTCGGGCCCCGGTCTCATGGATGAGGAAGCCCCCGTCCACGTAGAACGGCTGCGCGGACGCGCGCTGCGAACTCGCATTCGGGCTCGCTCAGGCGCTCGCGACCTCATCCCGCGCCGTCGCATCCACCTGCCGACGAGGGAAGCTGATGCGCGCATCGGCCAGGTCCTCGGGAGAGTCGATCTCCCGCCACCAAAGGCCCTGGATCGACGCGGTCTGCACGGTCATCCGCTGGGCCATCTCGTTCACTACCGACAGGTACCAGGCGCCGAGCGACGTGGGCTGGCGAATCGTCCGATCGAGCGCATCCCGGAACGCGGCCACCCCCGAATCGCGAAACGCGAGCAGCCCGATCGATTCGCCACCGACCGTCGACCGGAGCAGCTTCTTGCCGATCGCGCGCAGCCTCCCGCCCGGGTCCAGCGACACCTTCATGTCGTCGTCGTCGTACGTGGACTTGTGGTCGATGGTCACGGTCACGGGCGCGCGCGGCCCGTCGATAAGCTGGCGCAGCACGCGGTCCTCGAACAGTGTGTCGCCGTTGAGCAGCACGAAGTCCGAGGTCATCGCGACCCTGCAGATCCAGCAGGTGGCCAGGTTGTCGCTCGTGGCATAGAAGGGGTTGTAGAGCGTCTCGACGTGGAGTCCGGGAATCGGCGTCGACTTCACGAATTGGTCCACGCGATCCGCGGCGAAGCCCACAGCCACGGTCGCATGCTCGACCCCGCAGCGCGCGAGCGCCCGCAGCTGGAGCTCGAGGGCGGAACGATCGCCGTCGATGGCCAGCAGGCACTTCGGGATCTCCGCGGTATGGGGCCGCAGGCGCCGGCCCTGTCCAGCGCTCAGCACGATCGCTCTCATGGGTACCCCCGGAGCTTGGTGGCGACGGGCGTTGCCTGCGGTCGCACTGGCGACCTGGAACTTCCGTACCGGTGAGGGGGATACTTCAGGCTACCGCAGACTGGCGAGTGCCGACAGCAGGGAATTTCCCCCGGGGGTCGACGCTCCGGCTCGGGACCATCCCGGAACGGAGCCCGGCGACCGCTTGCGCGGCACCCCCGCTACTTCGTAGCGAGCTCGAAACGCGAGACCCGGCCTTCCCAGAACTCGACGACCACCCGGTCCTCGCTGCGTGGGGGCTCGCCCATCGTGACGCGGGTGCCGACGCCCACGCGCGACCCGATGGTGCCCCCGCTGCCCATCCCGACGCTGAAGCCGGGCACGCTCTTGCGGTAGGTCCAGATCTCCGACGCGCCGTCCCCGCTCTGCACCTGGATCTTGCGGTCCGGCTCCCCGAGCGCCATCCGCACCATCTCCGGGCCGTACCCGATCTCGATCCCGCCGTTCCGGATGTTCTGCTGGACCTCCGGCGGGTAGCCCTCGAACAGCGTCTGCTGGCGGCGGATGCGCGAGTCGGTGGTGCTGCACGCGGACACCGCGATCGCCGCAGCGCCGAGGAGCGCGAGCCATCCCCGGAACCGCATGGCTTCCCACCTCCCCTCGCGCCAAGACGCGGAACCATACCGCCGAGGTCCGCACGGCGCCCGGTCGGAACGGGTCCCCCGATCACGGCCACTGCATCAGGGCGATGCCCAGCACCACGCCCGCCGAGGCAGCGACGCGGTGCGCGCCGAAGGGCTCGCCCAGCAGGCGCGTGCCGATGAGGGCGGCGATCAGCACGCTCGTTTCGCGCAGCGCCGACACGTGGGCCATCCCGCCCTGCCCGAGCGCCCACAGGACGATCGCGTAGGCCAGCGTTGCCATCGCGCCGCCGGCCAGGGCGGTGCGCGCTCCGGAACGGAGGAAGGACGTGAACCGACGCCGGCGCAGCACCAGAACCACGACGGTGAAGGGAAGCGCGTGCAGGAAGAAGCTCCAGGCGATGAAGTTGAAGGGGTCGCCGCCGAGACGTACGCCCTGGCCATCGACGAAGGTGTAGCCTGCGATCAGGAGCCCGGTGCCGACGGCGACGGCTGCCGCACCGCCCCCCGCCCCGCGACCCGATCGCGCCACGCTGCTGATGGAGATCGCCGCGATCGCCAGCCCCGCCGACTGTTTCGCGTCGAGCACCTCACCGGCGAAGGCGGCGGCCAGGGCCGCCACGAGGCAGGGCGCGAGCCCCCGCGCGATCGGGTAGACCTGGCTCAGATCTCCGAGCCGATAGGCGGAGACCAGGAACATCTCGTAGACGAAGTGCAGCACCATGGACGCCCCCAGGTAGGGCCATGCGTCCCGGTGGGGAAAGTCGACGAAGAACGTCCCCACGCCCCCGATCGCGCTGCCGGTGAAGGTCACGACCCACAGGGTGAGCATGGGGTCACCGCTCGCCTTGGTGATGGCGTTCCACGACGCGTGGAGCAGCGCCGCCAGCAGAACCAAAGCGATCACCCAGCCGTCGAGCGTCACAGCAGCGATCTTGGCGCAGCTACGGGCGTTGGGCTACGCCTCCGGCGTGGGCGTGGAAGAAAACAAGCGTCGTCGCGGAAGGCGACGACGTGATCGTGGAGCACACGGAGACCTGGCACTTCGAGACGGGCGAATCGCTGCGTAACCAGTTCGTGACGGTCCACGTCGTGAAGGACGGCAAGATCGCGCTGTGGCGCGACTACTGGGACCTGAACACGATGATGTCGCAGGCTCCGCAGTGGTGGATCGAGCGCCTGGCGCAGCACGACGGGTCCGAGTGGTCCTAGCGCAGCAGCATCTTGATCAGGGCCTCGTAGTCGTCGCTGGCGTCCAGCACCCGAACGCCGAAGCCCGCCTGTCGATCGTTGAGCCCGCGCTCCACGGTGGTCCACCAGACGAGGCCCGCCACGTCGACACGCGTGCCGGTGGGCGCGCGAAAGCGTAGGCGAATGCTGTCCCCCTGCTCCGGGACGACCGGCGTGCGAACGAAGAGCCCACCTGCGCACAAGTTGCGGATCTTGCCCTGCGCCTTCAGATCCCCGGCCACGAAGTCCGTCTTGATCACCGTACGGATGCGCTTGTTTGCCATGTCTCTGCGCGTCGGCCGCCGCCGTCTCTCGCCCTGTGACTGAGGTCACCAACGGATCGGCATGCTGGTGGCCAGGACGAGCGCGAGCCACGTGGCGTCGACGAGGGCGATGGTCAGGAGATTGCCCGAGGTCGCGTACACGCCAGCGGCGACGATCTCGACCAGGACGAAGACCAGCACCAGCGGCCCCAGGATGAACGCCATGACTCCATCGAGCAGGCCGAGCCGGATCCCCAGGACGAGGACGAGCACGACGAGCACACGGCCCGCGGCAGCGAACGCGCACGCCGTGAGGGGAGGCCCGCGGCGCAGCGAGAGCTGAACGGAAAGCGAGAAGGGGAGAAGCGCCAGGGCCGACGCGACGAAGGCCAGCATCCGCTCCGGCGTCAACGCCGTTCCGTGCGAGACGACGCCCGTGGAGTGCAGCAGGATGACGAAGGCGAGCAGCGCCACGCCGGCGCCGAGGAGCGCGGGCAGCGGGCGCGACGCGACGGGCGCGAGTCCGGGACCGCCGCGCAGCGCCAGCAGCACCAGGAGCAACACGCCGGCCAGCGCCAGGTAGCTGACGACCGTGTCGACGGCCTCCAGCGGTACGAACGCGAGCGGAGGGCCGACGGAAAGCAGCGGCAGCGTCAGGAGCAGCACACCCGCCAGTGTCACGAGACCGGCGCCGCGCCCGCGGGCCGGCGTCTCCGCGGCGGCGGGAACGAGACGACCGACGAGCACGCCCAATCCGGGCATCAGGAGCAGGACGCACAGGCCCATCGCGGCGGCGA
>JAOTUO010000404.1 GCA_029863845.1 Myxococcales bacterium | reverse complement strand
CGGCCTGAAGCTCTCCAAGGGCGACCTCCGGCGGCTGCTGAAGATTCTCGACCGCACGGTCCTGCGCGGGGGTCCGCGGCGGGCCTGGTTCACGCTCGCGCTGCTCGGCAAGACGCTGCTGCGGCGGCCCTCCGCCTTCAAGGAGGCGGTCTCCTTCGCCATCGTCCACCAGGCGTTCTTCGAGTACATGCTGCAGCTGGGCGAGCGCCTCGACCGCGCCATCGGCGACCTCGAAGCCGAATCCGCCGACGCCCTACCGGAGCTTCCCGCCTAGCCCAGCCGGGCCTCGCACTCGCTGATCGCTCGCGCTCGGGCTCCGGCCTTCGCTCGCCTTCGGCTCGCTGCGCGTCGGCCCGTAAGGCCGAAGGCCGCGCGAGTCGAAAAGACCGGCCTCCTAGCGGAACGGGCGACTGCGCCGCGCAGGACGCTGGCGCCGATTCAGAAGCTCAGCCCGTAGGCGAGCGAGAACTCCATGCCGTCCTCGGAGAAGCCGAAGTCGAAGCGCAAGGGGTTGCTGCGGTCGAAGCTGACGCGCAGGCTGGCGCCGTAGCTGTGGCGCACGCGTTCCCCGAACAGCCGTGTGGGAGACGTCCGGTCGGAGACGGCTCCGGCCTCGTAGAAGAGCGCAATCCCGATGCGCTCGATGCGAATGGAGCGGGTGAACGCGAGACCGCGAGGGAGGACCCAGAAGCGAAACTCGAGGGCGCCGAGCCAGCTCGAGGCGCCCCGGAAGCGGCCCCCGATGAAGCCCCGGTGCTGGTCCAGACCGCCCAGCGTGGGCAGCGCGAAGAAGGGCAGCTTCCCGCTCGTGTACTGATTCCAGAAGCCCACAGCCAGGGTATCGGTGGGGGGGTTCTCCTCCATGGCGTCCCCGCCGTCGTGGAAGATGGGACGGGTGCGGAAGACGTGACCGGCGCTGAGGGTGTAGCGGGTCCCCCGGTCCCCACCGCTCTGGAGGGGCACCCACTCCGCCAGCCCTCCCACGTGCCAGCCCTGGTAGGGGTTCTGGGTACTGTCCCGGGTGTCGTAGCGCAGTCCCGCCCGCAGCCAGCCCATGTCGTGGTGCTCGGCGGCGGCGAAGAGCTCGGGGTAGGCATCGCCGGTGACGGGTCGGCCCCGGACGCGGCCGCCGCTGAGGTCGTGGCTCTCGCCGCGCGCGCCGAACTGGAGCACCCAGTTGGAGCCCGGATGGGGCAGGGTTCGGCTCAGACCCAGATCTCCGTAGAAGGTCCGATCCGTGTAGCTCGTCTCGTCGTCCGCGTCGGTGTCCGAACCGAGCCCGAAGAAGCGAAGCGTGAGTGTGCGGCTGAACCCCACTTCGGACTCGAGGAAGCTGCGCTCCTCCCGCAGGATGCCGCCCTCGGGTAGATCCATGTGGTGGAGCCAGCGCCGCCACTTGATGCGGTACTCCTGCTGACCCTCGGTTGTGTAGGATAGCAGGAGGGCGGCGAACTCCCGACGCCGCTGCTGCCGGAAGTCGAGATCCGTGATCGCCAGCCCGAAGCCGGTGCCCAGCTCGCTGCTCCGGAAGGCGTAGGGCGCGATGAAGCTGCTCACCAGGAATCGCTGAAGGACGTTGCCCGGCTTCAGTCGCCCCTCTGGGAGATAGCGCCAGCGCTCGGGATGGCTCAGGCCCCCGGGGCGCTGGATCACGGGGATTCGACCGTTGCTGTCCATGCCCCAGAGGGGGTCGTAGGCCTTCCGTTCAACGGGCAGCGGAGCTTCCGCCAAGTGCGGCCCGAGCGTCGGGTCGAGGGTTTCCGCCGGGGCCGGCGGAGACGCTGCACTGGCGAGTATTCCCGCGGCCAGTGCGATGCGGGTGGGGCGGCGCATGGTGACGCCTCGAGCACGCTGCAAGACGATTCGCGTTCTCTTCTGATCGGCGCGCCGTGGCGCGCGCTTGAGGCGGATAGCGGTCGATCTCGTCGACGAGAGGATCCGGAATTCGGAACCGGTAGCGCTGCTCGTTTCCGAAGATCACGTCGTCGCCGTCCCACGTCACGCTCTCCGCCATGCGCGTACGGCGGCTCTCGAGTTCGCTGCGCCGGGTCGACCGGAAGGACGCGTCCCCGTCGGTGTCGCGGGCGAAGAGAAAGACCGCGCGGTAGGTGAGGACGGCCAGCACGCGACCGTTCGCGTGGAGATCCGCGCTGGTCACGTTGCCCGTCGACGAGAAGTACGGACAGCGTGGCGCGCCCAGCTCGAAGTGCGCGATCGGCTCGAACACGGTCGCGTCGGGCGCCGGCGTCACGGGCAGGCGATAGAGCGGGGTTCGGCGATCGCTCCGGTGCTTGGTGAGGATGTACGGGGCTCCGTCCATCCAGAACAGGGCCTCCGCATCGAAGTTCCAGCGCCGCCACTGCGGGAATCCCTTCTGATCCGCGCAGCGGAAGGGAAGCGCGAGGTCGGCGCGGACGCTGCGCGCAGCGGCGAGAAGATCGGGCTCGGGAATGCGGTAGACGACGAGATGTGGGTGCAGAAGACCCCCGGGTGGCGGCGGCTCTTGACCAGGCCCGAGGACTCGCGGATCTCCGGCGAGGCGATGCGGTCGCTCGTCTCCGGAGCCGGCAGCGGGGAAAAAGGCGCAGGCCGGGAGCAGGGCGACGACCACCCGATGCGGGCTGATACGCATCTTAGTCCCTAACATAATGAAATAATTGAGTTTATTCTCGATGTTCGGAACCGGGCAGGGACGCCGGCCAGCGTTTACAGGACCAGATCAGTCCGATATCCTCCAAGGCCATGATAAAGCTCAGCCGCGTCACCGACTACGGGATC
>JAOTUO010000106.1 GCA_029863845.1 Myxococcales bacterium | reverse complement strand
GCGCGCGAGGCCCACGCCCTGCGCACGGTTGTGCTCCCGCCGGGCGTCGAGCTGTGCCTGCACGAGCAGGCCGCTGATCACGAGGATCACGAGCAGTGACGACGCGATCAGCAGCAACCCGAGCCGTTCGTCTTTCATCCGCCGCCTCGATGGACCGCGGGATTCGCCGATCCGTTGCCCCTCCCGCCGCTCGGGCCAAAACCGGCTCGGGAGCGGCGGGTTGGCCAATCACCGCCGCCCTCGCGTATCGGTAGCTCCCGGATCGCCACTTGAGGCTGGCCCAATCGGATGGTTGCGCATCACCCCCGGGGACCGGCCAGGACGGGCCCTTCTCGGAAGTGGAAACGGGGATGGTCACGCACACGCGGCGGCCCCGGCCTGATCGCGCACCCGGAGCCCGACGTAGGCACCGAACGCCAGGGCGCGGGCGGATTCATCTCCCAGCGGGCCGCTGGAGTCGTTCCGGAACGTACGCCGAGAGGTCGCCTCTGCTTCCGATCCACGCGGCGGCCGCGTCGGGGTCGCGACGGAGCCACTGCTGTGCGAGCGCGCGGAGCTGGCCGTCGCGCCGTCGCGGCTCGTCGATGCCGGTTGCCCAGAGGAGCGCGCCTTCGGGATCCGACTCGAGGAGCGCCCAGGAAAACCCCTGGACGGCCTGGTCCCGCTCCCGGCCGGTCGGGAGCTGCTCGAGCCACTCGGAGACGCCGCGGGGATCGTCCCGTGCCCACCCCTGCGCGAAGGTCCGGTACAGGCTCGCGCGGCCCGCGCCTTCGGGCAGGAGATCGAGGAGCAGGAGCGCTTCCTCGTCGGCGCCGCGATTGACCTTGATCTGGATGAGGGTCTTCAGGAGATTGGCGCGCGCGTTGCCTTCCGGGAGCCTGTCCACGTAGGCCGAGACGTCGTCCGCGTCGGCGGCGGACAGAGCCCCTCCCAGGATCATCGCCACGCTCTCGATCGGGAAGTCATCGGGCAGGCGATCCAGCAGGGCGAGTCCGGCGTCGGGATCGCTGCGCACCGCCCGGGCGAGGATTCCGGTAACCGCCGGCTGGCGGATCGAAGCGTCGGCTTCGGCCAGGGCGAGGTCCAGTGCGGTCCCGGGGTCCTGCTGGCCCATGGTCCCGAGGATGATCGGGAGGATCTGGCGCCGCGCCGCGGCGTCGTCGAGGGCGTTGGCCCAGCCGAGTGCGGCCCGCGGGTCCGCATTCGCCCAGAAGGACGCGAGCGAGACGTAGGCGCGGTTCCGGGTGGCCGGGTCTTCGATCTGCCGGGTGAGGGCGGAGGCCCAGTGCGGGTCCCGCGTCGCGATCGCGACGAACAGCTGAAGCTGCCCGGTGCGGGCGTCCTGGCTCATCACGTAATCCCACGCCGCGCGCGGATCTTCTTCGGCCCAGGCGGAGAGCACCGCCCGGGACGCGGTGCTGCGCAGCTGCGGATCGCCAAGGGATTCCGCGCGTTCGAGCGCGGCGGCGGCGTCGAGCTCGGCCCAGCGCAGGAAGAGGGTGGCGAGGAGCGGGTGCAAGACGGCGGGAGACGCCCCGAGGTTCTCGAGCCGCCCGAGGGCGGCGGGGAGCTGATCTTCGTCGAGCGCGAGCAGCAGCTGCCGCACTTCGATCATTTCGCGCGTGGGGTCGGCGACCTGACGGGGTCCAATCTGCGCGAGCCGCTCGCTCAGGGCGCGCAAGGCGGCCGCGCCGGCGTCCGCTGTCGCTGCGTCGGCGCCCGGGATCGGCGCGGCTCCGGGGGACGCGGGGGGGAGCGACGACGCGCGGCCGATCGGGGGCTCGGACCGTGCGCTCTCGAGCGGGTCGCCTTCCGCGGCAGGGCTGCGCGCGGAGAACCGGCCCAGCGAGAAGCCGAGCAGGAGGCCGACGGCGAGCGCGATCGCAGCCGCTGCGCGTGGATTGCCGGCTGCCGGGGGCTTCACCTTCTGAGCATAAGTAAGGGCTATCCGGCTGTCGATGCGGGCGTTGGGATGAGCCTCGCCACCGGGGATCTTGCTCGCGACGGCAACTCTGCGTGACACAAAGCGGGTCTGGATACGACTCCCATGCAGGCTCGAACTGCAACGAACGGAAGGAGCACCACTACTATGCTCGCCACGAGTCCCGCACGACTTATCGTACCGATCGTATCGGCGCTCGCGATCTCCGCTCTGCTCACCCTGATGCCAGCGACCGCGCAGGCCTCCAGCAGCCAAGCCCCGCCGGGCGCGGCCGTGTCGGGCTGCACCTGCCACGGCAGCGATCCCAGCGCGGGTGTGGGGGTCACGATCGCCGGCGACGCCACGATCCTCCCCGGGGAGACGAAGGTCTACACGCTCATGATCGACCCGGGCCTCGCGGGCGGTGCGTTCGCCGTCCAGCGGACGAGCGTGCCCGGATCCGTGGCAGCCCTCGACGTCAACACGACAGACGTGGTCACAGGGGAACAGGTCAGCCATCTGGGCCCCACGGCGAACCTTCTCTCTGACTTCATGTTCAACTTCAACCTGACGGCGTCCAACACGGTCGGGGACGTGATCACGCTCGCCGCGGCCGGATTGCAGTTCAACGACGGTAGCGGCTCCAACGGGGACCTCTGGAACTTCGCCACGGGGAGGTCGATCACGGTCATCCCCGAGCCCGCGACCGGACTGATCACCGGGCTCGGTCTCGTGGGGCTGGGCGTCGCGGGGCGGCGCCGCCGGCGCGCCTAGCTCGTCGGACGAGCCACGGCCGACCCGGCGCTCAGCTCCGAGAGCAGGCGCCGGGCGTCTTCGGCCTCCGCGAAGGACGGATCGAGCTCGAGCGCCCGTTCGAGCTCGATCCGCGCGCCCGGGCCGTCGCCACCCGCAAGCAGCGCCAGGCCGAGGCGATAGTGGAAGGACGCGATCGCGTGCGGAGCGAGCGCGATCGCGGCGCGGAACTGCTCGGCCGCTGCCCGGTACAGCCCGTTGCGATACAGCACCAGACCCAGCGTATCCGCGTACCCCGGATTCTCCGGTTCGCTCTGCCGGGCCGCCCGCGCGAACTCGAGCGCCTCGGCTAGGCCGTATCCGGCGTCGGCGCGGGCGCGCGCGAGGTTCGAGCGCGTCGGCTCGTCGCCCGGGTCGGCGCGCAGCGCCGCCTCGAAGGCCTCGATCGCGCTCGCCGCGTTGCCCTCGCGATACTCGAGGAGCCCCAGCGCGCGGAGCGCCTCGGCGTCACCCGGCCGCTGTGCCAGCGCGCTCCGCAGCAGCTCGCGCGCCTCGGCCGGGCGCCGTTCCCGCCGCGCGATCGCCGCGAGATTCATGAGGGCGGGCGCAAACTCGGGATCGACCTCCAGCGCCCGGCGGAACGCGGTCCGCGCCGCGGCGTCGTCGCCCTGATCCGCGAGGATCCGACCCAGCAGGTTGGGGTACTCCGGCTCGTCCGGGTGCTCGAGCATGCTCTCCCGCGCGCGGGCGATCGCCTCGTCGGCCGCTCCCCTCTCGGCCAGCACCCAGGCCAGGTCCACCACCCACTGCACCGAGTCGGGCTCGAGGGCGCGCGCTCTCTCCATCGAGGCCTGCGCCTGCTCCAGCCGCTTCGTCTTCACGTACACCCGCGCCAGGGCCGCGTGGACCGCCGCGGAGTCGTCGGGCGCCTCGCGCAGGACCGACTCCGCTCGCTCGGGCGAGCCGGCGCCGAGGAGTGCGTGCCCGAGGAGGACCCGCGCGCGCCCGTCGCCCGGCTTCTCCGCGAGGATCTGCTCGGCCTCGCTCACCGCGGCCTCGAACTCGCCGACGCGGATCCGGGCCTCGACGAGCAGCCGCCGAACCTCCCGCGCCGCGTCCCCCGTCATGCGGTCGGCCGCGATCTCCAGCGGCCTCACGGCCTCGCCGGGGCGGCCGCTCGCCAGGTGAAGGACGCCGAGCAGGAACTGCGCCGGTGCGAGCTCCGGATTCTTCGCGAGGAGGCCACGAAGCGTTTCGATCGCCTGCTCGGTCCGCGAGGCCAGGGCCAGCGCGCGGACCTGGGTCAGCGCGACCAGCGGATCCTCCGGGTGCTCCTCGAGGAGGCGGCGGATCCGCTCGCTGCTCGACTCCACGTCTCCGAGCCGCAGCAGGGCCTCCGCCTCGCGCAGACGCAGCGGGCCCGAGCCCGGCGCGAGCTCGAGCCCGGCGCGGAACCCGGCCAGGGCCTCCGCGAAGCGGCCGGCCCCGATCAGGAGGTCGCCTTGGGCCCGATGGACCTCGGCGTCGTTCGGACTAAGCGCCTTCGCCTTCTCGAGGAGCTCCAGCGCCTCATCGACGCGGCCGTCGCCGGCCAGCAGCGCGGCGAGCTGCTCGCGAACATCGAGGCGCTCCGGTGCCCCTGCGAGTGTCAGGCGCAGGGACCCCTCGCTTTCCGCGAGGCGCCCGTCCCTCCCCACGAGCTCTGCAAGCGCAAGGGCGAGCTCGGCCCGGTCGGCGGCGGCGGCGTCCGGAATCGCCTCCTTCAGGAGGTTCTCCGCCTTGCCGGGCTGACCGGTTGCGAGGTAGAAGCGCATCACTTCCCGGGTGGAGGCGAGCGAGCGGCCGTCGAGCTCGCGGAAGCGCAGCAGGTTGCGCTCCGCTTCGGCGAGGCGCCCCTGACCCACCCGCGCGTGTGCGAGGTAATAGTAGGCGCGCTTCTCCTCGGGCCAGAGCGCACGAAGCGCCTCCGACTCCTCGACCGCCCGCTCCAGCTCGCCTTGGGCAAGCAGGGCGGCCACGTGTACGTTCCTTCCCTCGCGATGCGACGGATCGCGCGCCAGGATCGCCGCCGCCTGCTCGAGCGCCTCGTCCGGGATCTGACCGGCGAGCGCCAGCCAGGCGAAACGCAGCCGCGCGTCGAGGTTGTCCGGGTCCAGCCGGAAGCTCTCGCGCAGCTCCCAGAGCGCATCGCTGCCCCGGCCGAGCTCGAGCAGCGAGAGCGCGAGCTCGTAGTGTGCCTGCGGGTGGCTCGGCGCCGATTGCAGGACGCTGCGATATTCGATCACCGCAGCTGCGTGCGCCCCTTCTTCGCGCGCCGCGCGGGCGCGCTCGAGGTGGCGCTGCGCCTCGTCCGAGGAAGGGCCGCAGGCGAGCGCGAGGCACACCGCGAGCAGCGCGACCGTGGCCATCCCCAGCGCACGCGGGCGTCGCCCGGGGTGATCGATGGATCGCGTCTCGTACTCGGATACCACGACAGCGGTCATGAAAGTGGTCTCCCCTCGCCGCCACAGCGCCGCAAACGTGCGACGCCCAAGAGACGTGCTGGCGTCCCCAACGGGACTCGAACCCGTGTTGCCGCCTTGAAAGGGCGGAGTCCTAGGCCACTAGACGATGGGGACGCGCTCGGTCGGGCGCTCAGTATCGCGCAGGTGAGCGGGCGGCGCCGCCGCCGGGGCGCGGCTCACGCCGGGGGCGCGACGTCCACGCTGCGCCACAGGTACCAGGAGGCCACCGAGCGGTACGGGCGCCAGCACTCGCCGAGCGCTTCGAGCTCGACGCGCTTCGGGAGCGCCGGCAGCCCGTAGAGGTGCCGGGCGCCCTTGCGCACGCCGTAGTCCCCGACCGGCAGCACGTCGGGACTGCCCAGCGAGAACATCAGGATCATGTGCGCGGTCCAATCGCCGATGCCCTTGATCCGCGTCAGCGCCGCGACCACCTCGTCGTCGCCCATCCGCCGCAGCGCGCGATTGCTGAGCGTTCCGTCGGCGAAGGCCGCGGCCACTGCGCGCAGGGTGGCGGCCTTCTGGCGCGACAGCCCGACGCCGCGCAGCTCGGCGTCGCGGGCCGCGAGCAGCAGCTCCGGCCGGGGATAGCGGCCTCCGAAGTGGCTGCGCAGACGCCCGGCGATGGCGGCGGCCGCGGCCCCGGCGAGCTGCTGGTACACCACCGAGCGCAGCAGTGAGCGGTAGGGATCGCCGCGGGGGTGCATCCCGCACGGCCCCACGCGACGGATCACCGCTCCGAGGACGGCATCCCGCCGCCGCAGCGAGCGGCGGGCCGTCTCGAGCAGGGCCGGATCCAGACGCCGCATCCGGGCAGCATAACGCGGCCCGCGCGAATGCTTCCGCGGAGCGTTAGAATCCCGTCGGCATGGACGACCCCGCCATCCAGAAGGAACGCGCCCAGAACCTCTGGGCGAGCTTCGCGCGGAAGGTGGACCCCATCGCGCAGGCCACCGAGCTCGAGCCGGTGCCGGACTTCGACCTCGGGCGCATCGGAGGGCTCGCCGGTCCCAAGGAGGAGATCCTCACCTACGCCTGCGCCGCCACGGATCCGGAGGTCTACCAGCGCTGGGGCACGTACCCGCCCTCGGGGCTGCTGCTGATCGGCGCCAGCGGGGTCGGCAAGACGCTGCTGGCCCGGGCGCTCGCGAGCCTCACGCGAACCTCGTTCCTGAGCATCCACGTGCCGCGCCTCGTGATCGAGGTGATCCACCGTGGGGGAAAGGTCGGCGAGCTGGTGAGCGGCTGGTCCCAGACCCTGACGGAGATGCCGCCGACCACCACCTTCTTCGACGAGCTGGAGTTCTCCCAGGCGCAGGAGATCGGCGCGCACCGCCCGGACCTGCCGGTGGGACCGGTCATGGACTTCCTGCTGGACCTCGTCGATCGCACGATCGCCGTCGAGGGGACGCTGGTCGTCGGCTCGACGGCCCATCCCGACACGCTGCGCACGGCCTTCTCCCACCAGGACCGCTTCGAGCGGGTCGTCGAGGTGAACCCCGCGTTTCCGAACGACGTGATCGAGGCGCTCCGGATCCACGCCGCCGAGTCGGAGAAGCTGGCGGGCCACGCGCTCTTCGATGCGATCGACTGGCCACAGGTGGTCGGCCATTACCACGAGCCCGCGCCCGGCAGCTGGATCCGCATCCTGCACGCCGTGCTGCGCCGCAAGGCGCGCTGCGAGGCCGCCGGCGAGACCGTCTCCAACGTGTCTTCCCAGGACCTCTGCGACGAGGTCGAGCGCTTCAAGCAGGCGCGCGGCCGGCTGGCCGTTCCGCGCAGCGGGACCTACGTCTAGACGTGGAATGCTGGATCGTCACGGGCGGGGCGGGCTTCATCGGCTCGAACTTCGTGCGCCTGGCCCTGAGCGAGACCAGCGCGCGGATCGTCGTGCTCGACAAGCTGACCTACGCGGGCAATCTGCTGAGCCTCGCCGACCTCACCGATCACCCGCGCTTCCACTTCGTGGAGGCCGACATCGCGGACCGCGCCTCCGTCGAGGAGGTCTTCGGGGATCACCGCGCAACCGCGGTCATCAACTTCGCGGCCGAGACCCACGTCGACCGCTCCATCGACGGCCCCGCCGCCTTCATCCACACCAACGTGGTGGGCACCTTCGAGCTGCTGGATGCCGCGCGCCAGCACCTCGAACGCATCGACCCGGCGGCGCGCGACCGCTTCCGCTTCCTGCACGTCTCCACCGACGAGGTGTACGGATCGCTGGGAGCGGAGGGGGCGTTCACGGAAGACACCCCGTACGACCCGAACTCACCGTACTCGGCGTCGAAGGCCGGCGCCGACCACATCGCGCGCGCGTATTTCAGCACCTACGGGCTCCCCGCGATCATCACCAACTGCTCGAACAACTACGGCCCCTACCAGTTTCCCGAGAAGCTGATCCCCGTCATGATCCTGAACGCGCTCGAGGGCAAGCCGCTTCCGATCTACGGGGACGGCGGCAACGTGCGCGACTGGCTCTACGTCGAGGACCACTGCCGCGGGATCCTGCTCGCGCTCCAGCGGGGACGAGCCGGTGAGAAGTACAACATCGGGGGCGGCTGCGAGCGCACCAACCTGGAGCTGGTGGACCTGCTCTGCGAGCACCTGGAACGGGAGCTGCCGGCGGCCGCCAACCCCGCGCTCGCCGCCGCCGGCGTGGCGAGCTACGCCGCCCTCAAGACCTTCGTGGAAGACCGTCCAGGCCACGACCGCCGCTACGCCATCGACTCCGAGAAGATCCGCCGCGAGCTCGGCTGGCGGCCCGCGCACGACCTCGACGCGGGCCTCGCGGCCACCGTCCGCTGGTACCTCGAGCACCGCGACTGGTGCGAGGCCGTCCAGTCCGGGACCTACCGGCGCCAGCGCCTCGGCCTCCGCGAGAACACCGCCTCCCGCTAGACGCCCCGCCGGGCCCGCGCAGCCGTCGGTCCCGTTCGCGGGACGTCCCGCATCCGGGATCGGGGCTTCCGATTTTGCTGCCGATCCGCTGCGTCCGGCCTGCGGGCACGGGACTTCGCGAGCGGGCGCGCCGGCGCGCGACCGGTCCTGCTCACGCCCAGAGCGGCGGTGCACCCGCAACACGTCCGCAGGCTGCCGCCGAGGTGCCGGCCCGCTTCCGATCGCGATCCCGATCGGGGGACGTGGAAGACGCGCACCGCGCGCGGATCCGATCCCACAACACCCTGTTCTCAAAGCGAAAAACAGATTTCGCGGGAGTTGGCACATACCTTGATAGAGAGCGGGTGACGAGCCGAGCGAGGCCCCCCATGCACCAGAACACGGTTCTCTTCGTCGACGACGAAGCCAACATCCTCAAGGCGCTACAGCGCCTGCTCCGCCAGGAGGACATGAACGTCCTGTGCGCCTCCGGCGCCCGCGAGGCGTTCGACCTCCTCGAGAATCACCCGGCACAGGTCATCGTCACCGATCAGCGCATGCCGGAGATGACCGGCGTCGAGCTGCTGGCCACCGTCCGCGAGCGCTGGCCCGACATCGTTCGCATGATGCTGACCGGATACACCGAAATGGGTGTAGCCGTCGAGGCGATCAACCGGGGCGAGATCTACCGGCTGATCACGAAGCCCTGGAACGAAGACGAGCTGCGCGCCACGCTGCGCCAGGCCTTCGACCACCAAGCGCTCAAGAGCGAGATCCGGCGCCTCAATCAGGTCACCCGCGAGCAGAACTTCCGCCTCCAGGACATGAACCGGAACCTGGAGGAGAAGGTCCGGGACCGCACGCGGCAGGTCGCGCAGAAGCACGAGGAGCTGCGCCGCGCCTACGTGCAGACCGTGGGCGCCCTGGCCGAAGCCGTCGACGCGAAGGATCCCTACACCCGGGGCCACTCCGAGCGGGTCGGCGTGTACTCGTCGAAGCTCGCGCACGAGATGGGATTCGCCAAGGAGTTCATCGAGCGCGTCTACATCGCGGGGCTGCTCCACGACGTCGGCAAGATCGGCATCCGCGACGCAGTGATCACGAAGCCCGCCGCACTCGACGCCGAGGAATACGATGAGATCAAGAAGCACCCCGCGATCGGTGCGAAGATCCTGGAGCCCGTCGATTTCCTCCGGGACGTGGTGCCCTGCGTGCGCCATCACCACGAGTGGTTCGACGGCAGCAGCCGGGGCTACCCGGACCGCCTGAGCGCGAATCGGATCCCGCTGCCCTCGCGCATCATCCTCGTGTGCGACACGGTCGAGGCGATGTCCAGCGACCGTCCCTACCGCAAGGCGCTGCCGCTGGAGGTGGTCTACGCCGAGCTCACCAAGTTCTCGGGGAGCCAGTTCGACCCGACCTGCGTGGAGCCCTTCCTCCGCCTGCTCGACCGCGAGGGCGAGGACTTCATCCGCAAGGATCAGAAGTTCGACATCTACGAGTTCATCGAGAGCTAGACGGTGCGAAAAGAAGCAGAGTGGGTCCACGGCGCGCGCGTGACCCTGAACCTGGGCTTCGACCCCGACGCGGAGCTGCTCCGGGAGGCCGGCTCGATGCTCGAGCCGAGCTTCCTCGGCGCGCTTCACGCCGAAATCGAGCGCGACCTGGGGCCCGCAGCGGCGCCCTTCGCGCTGCTTCAGATCGGCTTCATCCACGGCCTGCGCGACGCCCTCCGCATCGCGGGCGATGCGTTCGCCCGGGGGCGCTGCGAGCCGGGAGACGCCCGGCTCGCCCCGGCCCTGGCGCTGCGCTTCGCAGCGCCGCTGCGCGCCGGGGCGACCGGTGCGCTCGAGGTGGAGGGCCGCTGGTCCGGCCAGGGCGAGGCCGCCGCGCGGCTCTCGCTCTCGGGGCGCTGCGACGAGCCAGCGTGCTTCCTGAGCAGCGGCTACACGTCGGGCTGGCTGTCCGGCGTCCTGGACGCCGACATTCTGGCCCTCGAGACGACCTGCTGCGCCGCCGGGGCCGAGGCCTGCGGCTTCGTGGCGCGCGAGGCCGGAGCCTGGCGCGCGCTGGGCGACGGGCGGGCCGCAGCGCTGCTCGACGCCCTGCCCTTCGCGGCGTTTCGGGATCTGGTGCGTCGCGACCCGGCGTTCCCGACGCTCGAATCCCAGCGCTTCGATCCCGAGGCGGCCGTCGTCCACATCTGGGGGCCGGTGATGGTGATCCCCTATTCAGGCGCCGACGAGGCCCTCCGGGCCGTCGAGCTCATCGGCCGCGATCCCGGCGCGCGCGAGGTCTCGGTGGTGGTGCTGGACCTGACCGGCGCGATCATCGACGACGCCTTCGGGGCCCTGGCCCTCGAGCAGATCGTCGAGACGGCCGAAGCGAGCGGAGCCGAGACCGTCTTCGCCGGCCTCTCGCCGCTCTCGGTGGCCGTGGTGGCGGACCTCGATCGCAAGCCGCTGTTCGTGCACAAGGACGTCGAGCAGGCCATCGCCTCGGCCTTCCGGATTTCCGACGCCCAGCGGCGATCCACCTAGGCTGGCGGCAGCAGCGTAAAGTCGCACCGCGAAGCGCCCGAACACGATGGCCATGGAATCCGTTCCCCAGCGCGGCAGCCTGGAGGAGACGCCCCTCCCCCGCCTCCTCCTGCAGCTCTACGGGGCCCGCTTCGGCGGCGCGCTCCACCTCGCGCGAGAGCGCCTGGAGAAGTCCTTCCGCTTCCAGGAGGGCCTGCCCATCACCGCCGAGTCCAACCGCGGCGGCGAGACCCTGAGCCAGCAGCTCGTCGAGGCAGGCGTGATCACGCCGGAGGCGCAATCGGAGGTCGCCGGCTACGTCGAGCGCGAGCACTGCAAGGAGGGGACGGCGCTTCTGGCCCTCGCGCTGATCGACGCGAAGGGCCTGGTCCAGGCGATGAAGGATCAGGTGCGCCGCCAACTGGTCGCGTGCTTCGGTTGGCCGTGCGGCGAATTCCGGATCGGCGACCGGGAGCAGGCGGCGGCCGAGGCGCAGCCCTTCCGGGCCGACCTCTACGCCCTGCTGCAGGAAGGCATCGAGACGCACTGGAGCACGGACCGGATCCTCGCGGACCTCGAGCCCCGCATGGGGCGCTTCCCACGCCGCAACGGGTGCTTCGAGCGCATCGAATCGCGCCTCGCTTCGGACCCCGGCGTGCAGTCCTACCTCGACGCTCTCGACGGCAGCCAGCCGCTCTGGAAGGCGCTGCAGGCGGCCACCACGCCCCGGGCAATGGCCGCCGCCTGGGTGCTCGACGCGGCCGACGCGCTGGACTACGGCAGCGCGCCCGCGGCGCAGGCCGCCGGGAACGCCGCGCCGGAGATCGAGATCCGGGTGGAGTCCGCGGCGGCGTCCGCGAAGACCGCCGGGGCGGCGAGCGCGGCCGCGGGGCACGATGCGGCCCGGGGTCGCACGCCCGAGGCCGAGACGCTCGAGCGCGAGATCGCGGACAAGTTCGAGCACCTGAGGAAGCTCACCCACTACGAGCTGCTGGACCTGGACCCGACCGCGGCGGCGGCCGCCGTCAAGAACGCCTACCTCGCGGCGGCCAAGACCTACCATCCGGACGCCCTCGCGCGCTCCGGCGTCGACCCGCAGACGCGCGAGCAGGCGAACAAGGTGTTCGCCGCCATCGGGACGGCGTACACGGTGCTCTCGCATCCGCGCAAGCGCAAGGATTACGACGCGGCGCTCAGGAATGACGAGCCGGAGCTCGACGCCGAACGCCTCGCGAACGCCGAGACGCTGTACCGCAAGGGCGAGATCCTGATGCGGTCGGGCAAGTTCAAGGACGCGGTTGGGTTTCTGCGGCCCGCCGTCGAGCTCTGGCCGGAGGAAGCCGCCTACCAGGCCGGGCTGGGCTGGGCGCTCTTCAAGAAGCGCCCTCCGGAGGTGCCGGCCGCCCGCAATCACCTCGAGAAGGCGGTCGAGCTCGACGCCGGGAACGCGCAGACCTGGTACCACCTGAGCCTCGTGCTGCGCGAGGTCGGCGAGGCCAATGACGCTGCCAAGGCGCTCGAGCGGGCGAAGCGCATCGACCCCAACGTCGTCTGACCCGCCCGCCGGGCGGCGCCTACGGGGCCGGCGAACGAATCGCCCGGTCGGGGTCATCGCCCTCCCGAGCCGAGTCGAGCAGCTCTGCCGCAGCTCCGAGCGCGCGGATGCGAAGCGAGTGGGGCCGGCGCAGCGCCTCGTCGATCCCGAAGATCAGCAG
>JAOTUO010000403.1 GCA_029863845.1 Myxococcales bacterium | reverse complement strand
GCAGCAGAAGCAACCGAGGCCGCCGCGGCATGAGGGCGCAGCGAGTCGTGCTCATCGGCCTGCTCTTCTCCTTCGCCGCCACGAGCCCCGCCCTTGCTTCTTCGATGCGGTGGGCCGGAACTCTCGACTTCGAGTTCGCGGCCGAGAGCCTGTCGCCGATCGCCTTCACCGGCTCCGGCGTCGCAACGCTGAACGGCTGGAGCGGCGGCATTCACCTGACTGCGCTGCGCATCGCGGGCGGAATCACCGGCAGCGCCACCGCGCCCGTGACCGACCCCGAGATGGCGACCCTTCTGAGCGTACGGGCGACCGCCACGCTCGGCACGGGGACGCTGTCCCCCTTTTCGCCGCCCGTTCCCCCCGGTCAGCCGCAGCTCACGCGACGCACCCTCCCGGTTCGCGGTGCGGTGAGGCTCTGCATCCTCCTACCCGGCTGCGACACGGCGATCCCACTCGCTCTCACGGTGAACCGGGGCCGCACCGGGGTAGGGGTCGGCGGGCTGCTGACCGTCGGGGGCTTCACGAGCGGCACCGCGATTTCGCTGGAAGCCGCGCCGTGGACGCTTCGCACGGCGACCCTTCCGATCCCGACCTCCGGCGGCGGGAGCGCGACGCTGGCGGCCGCGGGCTGGCTGCACGGACCCGCGACCCTGACCTCGTCCACCGCGCTCACGGGGGGCTCCGTCTCGCTCGTGACACCCGTGCGGGTGACCTCGGACGCCGGGCAGGCGTTCGGGATGTTCACCCGCCTGACCGTACGCTTCGTCCCGGAGCCCCGGCCCCTGCTCGTCGTCGCCTTCGGGGCATCGGGCCTGGTCGCGCTCGCGTGGAAGCGAATCCAACCCTGATCCCCCCGGAAGAGAGGGCACCGTGCACTCGCTCACACGTTCGTTTCCCGGTCGGGCCCTCGCCCTCGCGCTGGCGTTCTGGATCGCCACCCTCGGCTGCCGACCGCGACCAAGCCTTCGGCCCACCGGTGGCGCCCCGGAGTACCAGCTCGCCGCCATGATCGCCGTGCCGGGCGGAATCGTGAACGCCGCCGGCGGCAACCTCATGCTCGAGCGGCTCGACCTCTCGATCGACACGGTTCTCGGGACGCAGGAGATCCGGGCGGTCTACAACGCGAGCTCGGGCGACTGGCTCTGGAACTTCCAGATGACCTACGACGGGGCGGTCTTTCTCGATGCAACGGGCGCCGCCCACGATGTGAGCGCGATCGTCGCCGGCGAGGCCATCCCGGGCACCGTCTACGTCAAGGCGGGCGCCGACGCGATCGAGACGAAGGGAGGCATGCGGTTCCACTTCGACGCGGGCGGGAACCTCGCTCACGTAGCGTGGAAGACCAGCGACCATCCGCGCCTGCGGTACACGCGGACCGGCAACCTCCTCTGGATCGACCAGTGCACGGCGGCTCCGGCGTGCCTGGCCGTCTACTCGATCCTCCTCAACGGCGACGGAGATCCCGTATCGGTGACCGACGAGCGGACGGGGCGGGTGGCGGAGTTCGACTACGATGCCCTGGGCCGCCTGGTCGTCGCCCGCGACGCCCTCGACGTCGAGCAGGGCGGGTCCGGCTTCCGCTACGAGTACAGCACGGGGGGCACCCTGCTCACCGCGATCACGAATTCCGAGGGCGAGCGCATCGAGTACGCGTACCAGGGCCACCGCCGGATCCGCGACGTGATCCAGATCGGCGAAGGAAACCCGATCCACCGCTTCGGTTACACGGGGAAGGACTCGGCGGGCCTCTACGCGACGCTTCACACCAATCCGCTGGGCGCGCTGACGCGATACGTCGTGGACGGCGAGCGTCGGCTGCAACGCGTCGAGCTCGTCGATGCGGGCGAGGTGACGACGATCGCCTGGGCGGGCAAGCGCCCCGCCAGCCTGACGCTCCCCAGCGGCGTCACGACCTCCTTCATCACCGTGGGCGACGACCTCGTGAGCGCCGTCCAGCCCTCCGGAAACGTGGTCACCTACACCTACGAGCCCGGCGCCGTGAGCCTCGACGACCCGCTCGCGCGGCCCTTCCGGCGCGTGGAGGACAGCCTGGGACTCATCCAGGAACGCAGCTACGACCCGCAGGGCCGGATCGAAGCGGCGACCAACGGAGAAGGCGAGAGCGTGCACATGGAGCACGGACCCGCTGCGCTCGTCTCGTTCACCGATCCGGCCGGCCTCACCCGGTCGTTTCCCTTCTACGGCATCCACGGGCACTGGCTCGAGGTCACGGGGGCGACGAACGACAAGCGGGCCTTCGACCCCGTCGGGAATCCGACGGCGACGGGCGCCGGGAGCCAGGAGGGCGGCGTCCTCACCCGCGGCTACGACGCCGACCGCAATCTCGGCTCGCTGGACGTCGCCGCCACCGAAGCCGGATCGGTCGTCTCGCGCGACGTCGTCTCGGCTTCCCACCGCAGCGACGGCCGCAGGGCCTACGTCGCCCGCCCCGGCGGCGCCGATCACGACTTCGTCCACGATGCGATCGGACGCCTGAGCGAGATCCGCGAGAGGGTGGACGGAGCGTGGAAGACGACTCGCTTCGAGTACGACGCGGCGGGGAACCTCACGGCGCGCGAGCTCCCGAACGGGATGCGCGAAGAGCTCGACTACGATTCCTACGGGCGGCTCGTGCACCACCGCGCGTATCGCGACGGCGTCCTGGGCGGCGAGGCCGCCTACACCTACGCGATGGGCCGACTGGAAAGCTTCCAGGACTCCACCCGGGGCGCCACGGAGTTCTACACCTACGACCTCGCGGGCCGGCTCGAGACGCTCCGCTTCG
>JAOTUO010000402.1 GCA_029863845.1 Myxococcales bacterium | reverse complement strand
CGAGGGGGTCTTCGGGTTGCGCACCAGCGCTTTCTGGATCTCGGGATTGGCGAGCCAGCGGGTCTCGCGGGTGATCCGGTCGAGAACCCCCGCCGAGACCTGCGGGTTGCGGATGATCTCGACGATGTCGTCGGCCCCGATTCGCGGATTCGTGATCAACCTCATCAGCACTTGCGGCGAGGAGTCGCGCAGCAGTGCGGCCCTCTCGGCCCGGCCCGCCTTGGCCGCCAGATGCATCCGCTCGCGCACGTTCATCCGCCGGATGCGAACGATCGGCGGGATCCCCGTCATCTCGGACGAGTCCGTTTCGGGGCTCGCCGCGCGCTGCAGCCAGCGCTCGAGCTCGAGCTCGCGAGACTTGGTCAGCTGCGCGAGCTGAAAGGCCGCCGAGGGCGGGTCGGCCGCGGCGAACAGCTGGACGACCGTCGCCTCGAGCTCGACACCCGTTCCTGGAGGCATGCTGGCACGCTGACCGTATACAGCTCAAGCGTCTTAGACGACCCTGGACGCCGGGTTCTACCTCGATGCGGCGGCGGCCTTCCCGGCGATGGCGGAGTGGGACCTGGTGCTGGCGCCGCTCGACGAATCGACCTTCATCGCACGATACCTGACCGCGGACGGTGCTCGCCCGGCGCTGCTGTGCGATCTCGGCGAGCTGTATCTACCGGCGCTCCGGCGGGTGGGGTGGGAGGCCGCGTCCGGGGACGGCGGCTCGCCCGGTGAGGTATCGCTGCGCGAGCGGCTGATCCCGTTCCTGGCCTTCGTCACGCGCACGCCGGAGTCGTGCTGGCCGGCGGCTGCAGCCTGACCGGGTCTACTCGATCCGGGTCACCTCGGGGACCGGCAGGCCGAGCCTCTCCAGCTCCTCGTCGATCAGCTGCGCGAACTGCTCGTACGGCTTCGCCCCGCGGAGGTAGCGCCCGTTGATGAAGAAGCCGGGGGTCGACGTGATCCCCAGCGCCGCGGCCTCCGCCTGGTCGGCCTGGATCGCCCTCTCGTTGCCCAGGTCGGCGAGATCGGATCGGAAGCGATCGAGGTCGAGGCCGAGCTCCCGGGCGTACTCGAGGTACTTCTCGACGTTGAGCTCCCGCTGGTTGGCAAACAGCCTGTCATGGAACTCCCAGAACCTGCCCTGCCTGTAGGCCGCAACGGCGGCCATGTGGGCCCCCGGGGCCTGCGGGTGGATATCCAGCGGCAGGTGCTTCCAGACGAGCCTCACGCGGTCGCCGTAGACCTCTTCGAGCTGTTCGAGCGTGGGAAGGACCCGACCGCAGAACGGGCACTGGAAGTCCGAGAACTCGACGATGGTGACGGGCGCATCGACAGGCCCCTTGACGGGGGCGCCCGAGATGCCGATGGCGTAGACGCGGTCGGGGTCGGGTCCTCTCGAAACAGGCTGGGTCGGGGGCGGTGACGCGATCTGGCTCGCCTCCGCCGCCCGCGCCTCCGTCCGCTCAATCCTGTCGAGGCGACGGCTGAGGCTCTCCTCGAGGAACCCGATGCGCTGCCAAGTGGCGAAGGCGATCAGCAGTGCCCCTACCAGCGCCGCCAGAGTCAGCAGCACGATCATGTCCAGCCGCTCGGGCGCTGCCGGAGGCGGCGCACTCGCCGGCGGCGCAGCTTGCTGCCGACGCTCTTTTCGACGCTGAGCCATCAGCGACGGTCTCCCCGTCGGCCGACCCGATCAGTTTCCGGGGACATGGAACCCCGCGACTTCGAGCTCTTCGCGGAGGGCGTCCCTCACCACCGTGTCGAAGGCGCGTGAGGTGTCGATCCCCTTGGCTTCCATCTGCGCGACGACGTGCTGGCGCCGTTCCTGGCTCAGCTCTGCGATCCGGTCACGCAGCTCCGCACGCCGGACGCGCATGTCTTCGACGTAGGTTTCACGCTCTTCCAGGCTCATCTCGCTCAGGTACTGCGGCAGTTGGGCTTCGTCCAGCTCGTAGAGATCGACCCTCCCCGCCTCCGTCGCATCTACCAGGTCCCAGCTCGACGAGAACATGCGACTGCTCTTGACCTCGGCCCGGCTGGCGGCCGCCGACAGACTGTGCTCCTCCACTCGCTCGTCCCACGCGATCAGCTTCTCCAGCCGGTCCTCGCTCTCCTCACCCAGCGGAACGAAGGTTTCGTTGAGAGCCGCCCCCAGGGCGGCCAGCTCTTGGTCGAAAGGCGTCTGGACCTTCACCGGCTCGGCCCGATGATCCATGGTCGAGAACTTCCCGAGAGCGAGCTCTGCAAGCTCGACCCAGGTCTCCGCCTCTTCGCTCTCGCCGTCACCGCAGAAGATCAGATGGAGAGAGATGCCCTGCTGGCGGATGACGTCAGCGACGTCCGTGAGCCCCACTCGCGGATCCTGGTTCGCGGGCTCGTTACCCACGACGAAGAGGAGCTTGAGAGTCTCGCTCGATGGCAACCAGCTCAGCTCGTTCACCGCTCGGTTCAACACACTCCCGATGTACTCGTTGCCGCCTTCGCTCGTGAGCTCGAAAAGGCGCTCGGAGACCATGTCGAGATCTTCGGTGAAGTCCGTCTCCAATGCCACCCAGCCGGTCTCGCGCTGATTCGCGAAGTTCCCGAAGCTCAGAAGCGCGACACGCAGGGTCGGCGTCGGCTCGAGCACCGACAGGTCGGACACGATCTCCCACAGCTTCAGTCGGGCTGCCTCGAGCAGGTTCTCCATGGAACCGCTCGTGTCGAGCGCGATCGCGACTTCGATGACCTCCCAAGGCCTCTCGGGCATGGTCACCACCGGCTCGTGCTGACCGCTCTCCGTTTGGTGCGCTCCGCCC
>JAOTUO010000105.1 GCA_029863845.1 Myxococcales bacterium | reverse complement strand
CGTCGAGCTCACCCTCAGCGGCACGGTGCGCGCAACGAGCGCCGGTCCCACTTGGATGCGGGTCGACCTCGCCGACGTCGTCGCCGACGAGAAGGCCGCAGCGAGTCCACCCGCGCGAATTCGCGTCGTCGGGCGCCGAACCCCGCCCGGCACGCCGGCGCTCGAGACGGCGCTACCCGGTGAGCGCGTGCGGCTGCGTGGGCGCCTGCAGGCGCCGCAGCAGCGACACAATCCGGGCTCGCGCTCGCGTCACCGCGGCCTCGAGCGCGCGGGCGTGGGTGCGGAGCTGCGCCTCGTGCATCCGGCGCTCCACGTGCGGTTGCCCGAGCAGGAGGGTGCGCGGCCGCTCGCCGTGCTGCACGCGCGGCGCGCCGCCGCGGGCGAACGGCTCTCGCAGAGCGGCGCCGGCGGCGCGCTGCTGCGCGCGCTGGCTCTGGGCGACCGGCGCGGCCTCGCGCCCGAGACGCGCGAGGCCTTCGCGAGCCTCGGCGTCGCGCACCTGCTCGCCGTCTCGGGCCTGCACCTGACCCTCGTCGCCGCGCTGATCTTCACCGCGGTGCGCGCGGGGCCGGGGCGGAGCGCCTGGCTCGCGGCGCGCGGGGATGCGCGAGCCGCCGCGCTGGCGGCGGCGGTTGCGGGTGCGCTGCTCTATGCCCTGTGGGCGGGCTGGGGCATCGCCGTACGCCGCGCTCTGATCCTGCTCCTGGGCCTCGCTCTCGCGGTCGCGCGCGGGCGTCCCGGCGCGCGGCTGCAGCCGCTGGGTACCGCCGCGGTGCTCGTCCTGTGCGTGGAGCCCGAGGCGCTGTTCGATCCCGGCGCGCAGCTCTCGTTCGGGGCCAGCGCGGCGCTTGCCCACGCGATGTCCGAGAGCGGCGCCGAGGGACGCCGCTCGGCGATCCGGCGGGCCGTGGCGGCGAGCGTCCGCGCGTCAGCCACCGCCCTGGCGGCCACCGCGCCGCTCGCGGCCTACCACTGGGGACAGTCCGCTCCGCTGGCCCTGCTCGCCAACGGAGTCGCGATTCCCTGGACCGCGTTCGTGCTGCTGCCGGCCGCCCTGGCGGCGTCGCTCGCGGCCGCGTTGCCCGACGCGGCCCCGCTGGACGGAATCCTCACCGCGTGTGCGCGCGTGGCCGGCGCGACGCTCCGGGCCGTCGAGTGGGCCGCCGCGCGGGCCCCCGGAACGGCGCTGGGTCCGCGTCCGTCCGGGGCCTGGCTGGCGGCGGCCGCCGGCCTCGCCGCGCTGGCGTTGCGGGCCCGCCGCACCCGCACGCGCGTCCTGATCGCATGCGCCCTGAGCGGGCTCTTCGTCATCGCCACGCCGCCCGCGATCCGTCCCCCGCCGCCGCGGGTCGTAGCGCTCGACGTGGGACAGGGCGATGCGATCCTCGTGCAGGGCCGCGCTGCGGCCGTCCTGGTGGACGCCGGTCCGGCGCTTCCGGGCGGAGCCGACGGCGGACGCCGAACCGTGTTGCCCGCGCTCGCCGCGCTGGATGTCCGGCGCCTGGACCTGGTCGTCGCGACCCACGCAGACCTCGATCACCGCGGGGGCCTGCCGACGGTGCTGCGCGCGGTTCCCGTCGACGCGCTCTGGATCCCGGCCGGCGGACTCGCCAAGCCGGGCTTCGAGGCGGTCGTCGCGACGGCGCGCGGGAGGGCGGTCCCGGTGATCGAGCGGGGTGCGGGTTCGCCGCCCCTCCGCGTCGGCGATCTCGAGGTGACTCCGCTCTGGCCGCCGGCGGGCCGCGACTCGGTTTTGCGCAACGACCGTTCCCTGGTGCTGCGGATCGAGGTCGCGGGCCTGCGCGTGCTGCTCCCGGGCGACCTCGAAGCCGAGGGCGAGTCGGCTCTCGTCGCGAGCGGCGCGGACCTCCGGGCCGACGTCCTCGCGCTGCCCCATCACGGGAGTCGCAGCTCCTCGACGCGGCGCTTCCTGCAAGCGGTCGCGCCGACGATCGCGGTGGCCTCGGCGCCCTGCCGCGGTCGCTTCGAGATGCCGCACGCGCAGGTGCTGGAGCGCGCGCAATCCGCCGGCGTCTCGGTGTGGTGGACGGGGCGCGACGGCGCCGTGCTGATCGGGCTCGGCGAGCCGCTCGTGGCGTGGGGCTACGCACCGCAGGCCGGCTCGTGTCGCATGCTTTCGTACCGACGATTCACTAGGCTGCGCCGATGGCGCGCAGACAGGAGCAGGAGTCTGCACGCTCGGGGGTGACCGAGGTCGCGCCGAACGTGCTGCGGATGGAGCTGCCCATCCGCATGCCCGGGCTGGGTCACGTCAACTGCTACGCGATCGTCGACGGGGACGGCGCCGCCGTCGTCGATCCCGGCCTCCCGGGGCCGGGGACGTGGCGGGCGCTGCGGGATCGGCTGAAGCGCGCCGACCTCGAGCCCCGGCACGTGCACACGGTGATCGTGACCCATTCGCATCCCGATCACTTCGGCTGCGCGTCGCGCTTCGTCCGCGAGTCCGGCGCACGCGTCGTCGCCCACCGGAGCTTCCGCTTCGGACCGGCGCCGCCGGGCCACGCCGCGCACGAGGTGTCGGTGGACGATCTGGCGGTGCAGCGCGAGGATTCCGATTCCGATGCGGTGGAGGCGGCGCATGCGCCGAAGCCCGCCGAGGGCAGCTGGAACGGCCCCACACCCTGGGGCGGGGAGCGGCCGCGACCGCCCTGGCGCGCGCGTCTTCGGTGGACGGCGATGCGCCTGCTGGGCGCGTCCTCGATCATCCCCACGATCACCCATCCCGTGGAGCAGGGCGACGTGCTCGAGCTCGCGGGGCGCGAGTGGTTCGTCGTCCACACGCCGGGTCACACGGGCGATCACTTCTGCCTGCACGATCCCGAGACGGGCACCTTCGTCGCCGGCGACCACGTGCTCCCGACCATCACGCCTCACATCTCCGGAATCAGCAGCTCACCGGATCCGCTGAACTCGTTCTTCCAATCCCTGGACCGGGTCGCCGAGATCGCGGACGTGAAGCAGGTGCTGCCGGCGCACGGACACCCGTTTCCGGACCTGCGCGAGCGCACGCGGGCGATCAAGCGCCATCACGACGAGCGCCTGGACAAGGTGAAGGCGATCGGCCGCGACATCGGCCCGGCGACCGTGGGGGCCTTCTCGCGGCGCCTCTTCCAGCCGCGCAGCTGGGGCGCCATGGCGGAGAGCGAGACCTACGCGCATCTCGAGCATCTCCGCATCGCCGGCGAGGCCGAGCGGCGCCGGGATCCGAAGGGAAGGTACGTCTACCAGACGGGCTGACGGTCGCGTCAGATCACGGCATTCGCGCGCAGCTCCGCGATCGCGTCGCGCGTGAGGCCGCAGTCGAGCAGGACCTCCTCGGTGTGCTCGCCCAGCAGCGGAGGGCGGCGCTCGATTCGCCCCGGCGTGGCGGCGAGCTTGATCGGCAGGCCCGTGGTCTTGAAGGTCCCGAGCTCGGGGTGGGAGAGCTCGACGAGCATCTCGCGGGCGAGTACGTGCGGGTCGCTGAAGACCTGCTCGACGTTCAGGACGGGGCCCGTGGGGATGCCGATGGCATTGAGGCGCTCGACCCAGTCGGCCACGTCGGCCTTCCCGAGGGCCGCCTCCATCTCCGCGGTGAGCGCCGCCCGGTAGCGTACGCGGGCGAGGGGATCGGCGAAGCGCTCGTCGCTGAGCCAGTCGACGCGACCGAGGGCGCGGGCCAGCCGCTTCCACATCTCCGGCTTCGCGGCAGCGATGTTGAGATGGCCGTCTCGCGCCTGGAAGCGCCCGTAGGGTGAGGCGAGAGGGTGGTGCTGGCCCGCGGGTCCGGGCGCCGTCCCCGACTCGAAGTACATGCCGGCGCCCCACGACAGCACGCCGATCATGGCTTCCAGCAGCGAGGTGTTCACGATCTGACCCCGTCCCGTACGCGCGCGGGCCAGCAGCGCGAGCTGCACGCCGTGGGCGCCGAAGATGCCCCCGAGCAGATCGCCGATCGCGATCCCGGCGCGCGTCGGCCCGCTCTCCGACGTTCCCGTCAGGCTCATGAAGCCGCTCATGCCCTGGGCGATCTGGTCGAAGCCCGGCCGGTCGCGGTACGGGCCGTCGGGGCCGAAGCCCGAGATCCCGCAATAGACGAGCCGGGGGAAGTGCTCGGTCAGCATCTCCGGGGCGAGGCCGAGCTGCTCCATCACGCGCGGCCGGAAGTTCTCCACGAGGACGTCGAAGCGGGGCAGGATGCGCAGCAGCAGGTCGCGGCCGCCGGGAGCGCGCAGGTCCAGGGTCAGCGAGCGCTTGCCCCGGTTGGCGGAGAGGAAGAAATACGAGTCGCGCCCGGCGTCCGGAAGTCGGAACTCGCGCCCCTCCCGCGACTCGACCTTCACGACGTCCGCGCCGTAGTCGGCGAGCAGCATCGTGCAGAAGGGGCCGGCGAGGTAGCGCGTGAGGTCGAGGACGCGAACGCCGGCGAGAGGCGGAGCGGCGTCCACGGCTCAACGGCCCCGGAAACGGGGGCGCCGCTTCTCGAGGAAGGCGCGCGTGCCCTCGCGGTAGTCCTCGCTCTCGAAGCAGGCCCGGACCGAGGCCTCGACGGCCTCGAGGTCGCGCCCGGAGGCCGGCTTGGACAGCTCTCCGGTGATGAGCTTCACGCTGCGCAGGGTCAACGGCGCATTGCTCGCGATGCGCTCGGCGGTCTCCCGCACGTGGCGCTCCAGATCGGCCCGGGGCCACACCGCGTTCACCAGACCCATGCGCAGGGCTTCCTGGGCGTCGAAGCGCCGTGCCGTGAAGAAGATCTCCTTCGCGGCGGAGAGACCGACGACCCGCGCCAGGGCTTCGATGCCCGCCGCGTGGTAGCCGAGCCCGAGGCGCGCCGCGGGGATCGCGAACACGGCGTCGTCGGCCGCGTAGCGGAGGTCCGCCGTCAGCGCGATGGCGACGCCGCCTCCGATGCAGGTGCCGTGGACGAGGGCGATCACGGGCTTGGAAAGGGTTGCCAGGGCGGCGAAGGCCCGGCCGCTGTCGGCGTCGTAGGCGCGGATCGCGTCGCCCGTCCGCTGCTCCGCGAACTCCGAGATGTCGGCGCCGGAGACGAACGCGTCCTCGCCCGCGCCGCGCAGGACGACGACGCGGATTTCCTCGTCACGCTCCATCTGCTCCGCCAGGTGCGGGATCTCGCGCCACATCGCGATGGAGATGGCGTTGCGCCGCTCCGGGTGGTCGAAGACGATCCGCCCGATCCGGCCTTCCTTCTCGGTTCGCACCCTGCCGCCCATGGCTCTCCCGCTCCTGCGATCCGGCCGCCTTCCGGCCGCGACGGGGTGGCATTGTAACGGGTCCGGCCCCTGTGATAGGGGTACGGGCGCAGAGCCTTTCCGAGGAGCGCCTGCCGTGGTCCGAGTCCGGTCGCGTTTGCCCCGTTCGCAGGGCATCGCCGACTCGCTGCGCCGGGCCATCCTCGCGGGTGAATACCGGCCGGGCGACCGGCTGCCTCCCGAGCGAAAGCTCGCCGAGCAGCTGAGCGTGGGCCGCAGCACCGTGCGCGAGGCCCTCAAGCAGCTCGAGCAGCTCGGGCTCGTCGACATCCGCCACGGCGGGGGTGTCACGGTGCGGCCCCTCGACCGGGCGAGTCTGGAGCTGGTGCAGCACCTGATCGTGGCCGACGGCCGGCCCGACCGCGACGTGATCGAGCAGACCTTCGAGGTGGCCGCGGCGCTGATCGGCGCCACGGCGCGCCTGGCCGTCGAGCGGGGCAGCCCCGCGGTCCTCGAAGACGCCCGCGAGCGGCTCGCGGTGGCGCGGCGCCCCGAGCTCGACGATGGCGCTTACTTCGTCGCCGAGCAGGAGTTCATGCGCGGACTCGAGGCGGCGAGCGGAAACTTCGTCCTGTGCCTCCTCCGCAACGCGCTGAGCGCGTTGCTCAGCCAGGTGCAGCGGCGCGATCTGGGCGAGGCGCTGCGGCCGCCCGTCGAGGTCATCGACTCGATCGCCAAGCAGATCGACGCAGCGATCGAGGCGCGCGATGCGCGCGGCGTCGAGGAGGGACTGCTGCGGCTCCTCGCCCACCGGCGCGAGCGCATCCTGGCGGTCGCGGAGATGATGCGCGCCGAGCCGGGGTGATCCCCGCGTCGGCGCCGGCTCGCTCGGCAGCCGGCCTCAGGGCACGATCTTGAGCAGCTCTACATCGAAGCGGAGGGTGGCGTTGGGAGGGATCCGCGGCGGGGCGCCGCGCTGGCCGTAAGCGATCTCCGGCGGGCAGACGAGGCGGCTCTTGCCGCCCACGCGCATGCGCTGGACCCCCTCGGTCCAGCAGGGAATCACGCGGCTGAGGGGGAAGCGGGCGGGCTGGCCGCGCTCGACGCTGCTGTCGAAGACCTTCCCGTTCTCCAGGGTGCCGTGGTAGTGCACCTCGACGACGCTGTTCCGCGTCGGGTGGTCGCCGGTCCCGGCCCGCAGCTCCGTGATGACGAGCCCGGATTCGGTGGTGACGGTCTCGCCCTCGGGTCCGTCCGCCTTCTCGTCGTCGGCGATCGCGGGGACGGCCAGCAGGACGAGAGCCGCGGCCCAGATCAACGCGCTGCGCATCGGTGCCTCCTTTTGCGCGGGCAGGGTACCGCGCGTATGCTGATTGCGCCGCCCGGACGACGAAGGGCCGGACCCACAGCCGAGAAGGAAGCAGACCCATGGCGATTCAGGTCGGTGAGAAGATCCCCGACGTCACCCTCAAGACGTTGACCCCCGAAGGCATGCAGGACATCACGACGCAGGCGATCTTCTCCGGCAAGCGCGTGGTGCTCTTCGCGGTGCCGGGCGCCTTCACGCCCCTGTGCTCGGCGCAGCACCTTCCGGGCTTCATCGCGAAAGCCGACGAGATCCGGGCCAGGGGCGTCGACACGATTGCGTGTCTATCGGTGAACGACGCCTTCGTGATGGACGCCTGGGGCAAGGACCGCGGCGCCGGAGACAAGGTCGTGATGCTCGCCGATGGAAGCGCCGAGTTCTCGAGGGCGGTGGGGCTCGACTTCGACGGCTCGAACTTCGGCATGGGCGTACGCTCGCAGCGCTACGCGGCCGTCGTCGAGGACGGCGTCGTGAAGACGCTCGCCGTCGAGAAGCCGATGAAGTTCGAGGTGAGCAGCGCGGAGGCGATCCTGAAGACCCTGTAGTCGTCGTGGGCCCGAGCCCCCGCGAGACCGTCCCCGCCGCCTCCAGGGCGGGAAGCGCGCCTAGTAGAAGCCGAGCATGCGCCCGGCCAGTGCGAGGACCGACGCGGCCAGAACGGGACGGATCAGCCGCTCGCCCCGTTGCACCGCCAGGCGGGCGCCCAGTGCGCCGCCTACGGCGTAGCCGCACGCCAGCACCGCCGCCGGCAGCCACTCGATCTGGTGCTCGAGGACGAAGACGGGCACCGCTACGGCCGTCAGCGCCGCGACGACGACCATCTTGATCGCGTTGGCACGCACGAGGTCGAAGCCCGCGTGGGAGAGCGCGAAGAGCAGGACGATGCCCACCCCCGCCTGAAAGGCTCCGCCGTAGAGACCGATCCCGAAGAAGACCGCCGCGCGGACGGACGGCGGCCAGCCCTTGCGGGGGCGGGGCGCGGAAAGCATTGGATCCGGCGCGGGTGAGGCGCGGCGCAGCGTCGGGACCAGCACCAGGAGCATGAGGACGCCGAAGACGCGCTCGAAGGTCGCGTCGGGGGTGCGCGAGATGGCGAGCGCTCCCACGACGGATCCCGCCAGCACGGGCACCAGCAGGGGCAGCGCGGCGCGGAACCCGGACACGCCGCGGGCTCGAAAGCCGCGCGAGGCCACCAGGCTCTGGACCAGGATGCCGACGCGGTTGGTGCCGTTCGCGATCGTCCCGGGGAGTCCCAGCACGACGAGGAGCGGGACGGTGAGCAGGGAACCGCCGCCGGCCAGCGTGTTCACGACGCCGGCCAGAATCCCTCCGCCCACGAGCAGTGCAACATCCGCGGGGCTCATGCGCCGCCTCCCGCCGGGATTCTATCTCGTTCGAGCGTTGCCACGAGCGTGAAGAGCCGATCCGCCGCTCGCGCATTCCCGGCGACGCGCTTGTGACGAGACGGGCCCGGGGCGCCGGCGGCTCGCGGCGGCGCCCGTGTGATACGATGCGGCGCGCCATGGCCGGGACGCTGCAGCCTTCGCCCGAGCTCATCGACGTCCGCGACGAGGAGGGCTTCGACGAGGCGAAGCTCGCCGAATACCTGCGCGGAAAGCTCGAGGGGGCGGACGCTCCCCTCGCGGTTCGGCAGTTCGGCGGCGGTCACGCCAATCTCACCTACTGCCTGCGCTTCGGCGAGGGCGATGCGGCCGTGGAGTACGTGCTGCGGCGCCCGCCGCTGGGCCCGGTCGCGGCCCGGGCCCACGACATGCACCGCGAGTACCGGGCGCTGTCGCGCCTCTGGCAGGCCTTCCCCCTGGCCCCGCGCGCCTATCTCTACTGCGACGATCCGTCGATCCTCGGCGCCGATTTCGTGGTGATGGAGCGGCGTCACGGCGTGGTCGTTCGCGGCGAGATCCCGCCCGGGTTCGGCGGGGGGCGGGACCCCGTCGCCAACCGCAAGCTCTCCGAAGTGGTGGTCGACGTGCTCGCCGACTTCCACGCGGTCGACGCCGCGGCGATCGGCCTCGACGCGCTGGGCAAGCCCGAAGGCTTTCTCGAGCGCCAGGTGTCGGGCTGGGCCGACCGCTTCGAGCGCGCGAAGACCGGCGAGGTGCCGGTCGCCGAGGAGGTCCGGAAGTGGCTGCTCGACGAGCTTCCCTCGTCGCCGGCGCCCACGCTGGTCCACAACGACTGGAGACTCGACAACATGGCCGTCGCGGCCGACGACCCGGGCCGCTGCGTCGCCGTCTACGACTGGGACATGTGTACGATCGGCGATCCGCTCTGCGACGTGGGAACGGTGCTCGCGATGTGGTCGAACCGGGGCGAGGGGCCTGCGGGGAATAGCCCGATGCCGACCCACAGCGAAGGCTTCATGGGCCGCGAAGAGGCGACCCGGCGCTACGGCGAGCGCAGCGGCCGCGAAGTGAGCGGGATCGCCTACTACACCGTCTTCGGAACCTTCAAGATGGCGGTGGTGCTCCAGCAGATCTACTTCCGCTTCCACCGCGGTCAGACCCACGACGAGCGCTTCGCCGGCATGGGCGCCGCCGCCGAGAGCCTCTTCCGACTGGCCGCCGAGCGCCGGCCCTAGACCCGGCGTTCGCCGCGTCGCATGGAACGCGAGAGACTCCTCAGCGCCCCCTTCGTCCTGTGTTCGTTGGCGAACCTGGCCCAGGCGCTCGCCTTCAACCTGTTCCTGCACTTTCCCGGCTTCCTCGACGGCCTCGGCGCGTCGAAGGTGCAGATCGGCTTCATCTTCGGACTTGCTTCCGCGGCCGCGATCCTGGTCCGCCCACCGATCGGACGCTCGATGGACCTGCGCGGGCGGCGGGGCGTGATCCTGGCCGGCGGAACCATCAACGTGATCTCCTGCAGCCTCTACCTCGCCGTCACCTCCGTGGGGCCGCTGCTCTACATGAACCGCATCGTCCACGGACTGGCCGAAGCGATGCTCTTCACGTCGCTGTTCACCTACGCCGCCGACTGCGTGCCGGCGAGCCGCCGCACCGAGGGGCTCGCTCTCTTCGGCGTGTCGGGGGTGCTTCCCATCTCGCTCGGCGGCCTGTTGGGCGACGTCATTCTCGCCCGCGCCGACTACACGGCGCTGTTCGCCACCGCCGTGGCGCTGGCTCTCGCATCGCTCCTGCTGTCGCTACCGCTGCGGGATCGGCTGCGGCTCGCATCCCACGAGAGCGAGGCGCCGCGCGGATTCCGCGCGGCGCTGGCACAGCCCAATCTCGTTCCGCTGTGGTGGATCGGCGGCGTCTTCGCGACGGCCCTCGCCTGCACCTTCAGCTTCCTCAAGCTCTTCGTCGAGGATACGGGCCTCGCGAGCGTCGGGGGCTTCTTCAGCGCCTACGCCGGGGCGGCGATCGTGATGCGCGTCTTCTTCGGCTGGCTTCCCGACCGCGTCGGTCCCAAGCGGGTGCTGTTTCCGGCCCTCGCCGCGCTCGCCCTGGGGTTTGCGCTGCTCGCCGGGGCGGATCGCACCAGCGACGTCCTGGTCGCCGGGGTCCTTTGCGGCGCGGGTCACGGGTTCACGTTCCCGATCGTGTTCGGAATGGTGGTGACGCGCACGCGCGATGCGGACCGGGGCTCCGCCATGGCGATCTACACGGCCCTGTTCGACCTCGGCGTCGTGGTGGGAGGGCCGGGATTCGGGTTCGTGATCGGGGCCAGCGGCTACAGCGCCGCCTTCGGGGCGGCGGCGGCGCTCATCGTCGTGGGAGCAACGATCTTCGCGCTGTGGGATCGCGGCCGGTAGACTGCCGGCGGGAGGGAACATGTCCGACGAATACCGCTTCCCCGTGGATCTCACGTCGATCCTGCTCTTCGCGAGCGCGCTCGGCGAGACGAATCCCATCTACTACGACGAGGAGCACGCCGCGCGGACGCCGCTCGGGGGCGTGATCGCGCCGCCGACCTTCTCGATCGCGTCGGCCCACTGGAACCCGGACCATCCCCTGCGCGGGGTGCGCCGGATCCCCCGACCGGGGCACGCGCCGGCCTCGGGCCGCCCGGCCGGTGGCCCGGAGCCGGGCGGCGGGGGGGGCCCGAACCTCACGCGCGTATTGCACGGCGAGCAGCGCTTCGAGTACCACCGGCCGCTGCGCCCGGGCATGGTGCTGCACGCGAGCTCGCATCCGGGCAAGAGCTGGGCGAAGGAGGGCCGGCGCGGCGGGCAGATGCGCTTCAGCGAGCGAATCACGGAGTACCGGGACGGGAACGGGGAGCTGGTCGTGACCGAGACCAGCGTCGGCATCGTGACCGGCAAGGCGGTGGAGAGCTGAACCATGTCGAATCCCAAGCTCCGCTGCGAGGATCTCTCCGTCGGCGACCAGCGCGAAGCGGTCGTCGTCGAGAATCTGAGTCGCACGCAGATCGTGCAGTACGCCGGCGCGTCGGGGGACTTCAACCCGATCCATCACGACGAGACCTTCGCCACCGGGGCGGCCGGCTATCCGTCGGTGTTCGCGCACGGCATGCTCACCATGGGTCTGACGGGAAAGCTGCTGACCGACTGGCTCGGCGACGGCGTGCTGCGCAGCTTCGGCGTGCGCTTCGTCAGCCAGGTCTGGCCGGGCGATACCCTGACCGCGCGCGGCACGGTCCGATCCGTCGAGGACCGCGGCGACGACGGTCTCGTCTCGATCGACCTCGTCACGGTGAATCAGAAGGGCGAGCCGGTGGTGACGGGAAGCGCCACCGCCCTGCTCGCTCGGAGCCGCTAGCGGCGGGTGGGCGCTCGCCGGGGATCGGCGGGCGGCCGACGCCTCGCTGCGTTCGCAGCGGGGTTCGCGCTGGCTTGCGCGACGGGGACGTGGGACGTCGCGCCGCTGGAGAGGCGCTTCCCGTCGCTGCAGGAGTCGGGCGCCGGCCGGCTCGGCGACACCACGCCGTATCTGCTTGCGGCGCGCGGCGTGCTCACGCTCTTTCTGTGTCGCTGGTCGACCGAACGCGCGGTTCCGGTCTCGCTGCCGCCGGACGCGACGCCCGACGAGCGCCGGGTCCTGGAGATGGCGCTGCGCGCCTGGGAGGACGCCGGGCTCGGGCTTCGCTTCGAGCGCGGCCCGGCGCGGGGCCGTGGGATCGAGATCCGCTTCGCCGCGGAGCCCGAGGCGGGCGAGGCGACCGCGAAGGCGGGCCTTGCGTTCGCCGACTGCGAGGTCGCTGCTCCGGCCCTCGCGCAGCCCCCCGGCGAGATCGTGCCCGCACGCTTGGTCTTCGCGACCGTCCTGCTGCGCCGCAGCGAGCGCAACGTGCTGGACAAGAGCGTCGCGTACTCGCCGGAGGAGATGCTCGGAAGCGCCCTGCACGAGCTGGGCCACGCGCTCGGCTTCCAGGGACACGCGCAGCGCGGCGCCACGGTCATGAACCGCTCGGTGGACGCCGTGCGGCGCATCGGCCGGCGCGTGCTGGCGGGCGAGCGCTTCGAGGACGAGGCCCTCCGCGGCCTGTACGCGCTGCCGTCCGGCGTGGTCGTCGGGCGGGTCTCGCTGACGGCGACGCAGACCGGCCCGGTGGACCGGATGGCCCGCTTCGCGCCGCGTCTCGGCCTCCTCGGTCCCGTCGCGCGCGTGGGCGACCGGGCGGCGCGGCTCGACTGGCGCGACACGGCGGGCCGCTCGTACCCGCTGCTGATCCTCGGGATCGACGAGGCGCTGCGCCGGCCCCACTCGCTTCGCATCCGCGCGCTCGGAGCTGCGGCAAAGCTGCTCGACTCGGCTCGGGAGGGCGATGACCCCGACCGGGCGATTCGTTCGCCGGCCCCGTAGGCGCCGCCCGGCGGGCGGGTCAGACGACGTTGGGGTCGATGCGCTTCGCCCGCTCGAGCGCCTTGGCAGCGTCATTGGCCTCGCCGACCTCGCGCAGCA
>JAOTUO010000104.1 GCA_029863845.1 Myxococcales bacterium | reverse complement strand
CAGCACCGGGTCGTCCCGCAGCCGGCCCACCACGGTCGTCATCCCGTCGTTCACGCGGCGATCGACCCGGGGCTGCGGGCGGTAGGGGTCGTCGCTGACGTGGATCAGCTCGGGGGGTGAGGAGGGCAGGCCCAGGTCGGTGAACTCCCGCCCGAAGGCCCGCATCGCCTCGGCCACCTCCGCCGGCGCCGCCTGCCGGCCGAGACCCGCGGCCACGCTCTCGGTGTGGCCGTCTCGCACATCGACCCGCATGCAGGTCGCCGAGACCCGGACCGGCAGCGGTTCGATCCGGTCGCCCTCCAGCCGGCCGAGGATCTTCGCGGTCTCGCGCTGGACCTTTTCCTCTTCCTTGGGAATGAAGGGGATCACATTGTCGAGGATGTCGAGGCCCGCGACCCCGGGGCTGCGACCGGCGCCCGAGATCGCCTGGAGCGAGGTCATCACCACCGACTCGAGCCCGAAGCTCCGGGCCACGGGCGCCAGGGCGATCACGAGTCCGGTGGTCGTGCAGTTCGGGATGGGCGCGACGAAGCCCTTCCAGCCCCGCTCGCGCTGCTGCCGCTTCACCAGCACGGCCTGCTCCATGTTCACGCCGGGCACCAGAATGGGTACGTCTTCCTCGTAGCGGAAGGCGGAAGAGGTCGAGACGACGGGCACCGTCGCAGCGAAGCGCTCCTCCAGGGCGCGGGCGGCGGCGCTCTCGACGGCGGAGAAGATCAGGTCGACCCCGCTCCCGTCCAGATCCTCGGCGTCGACGACTGGCCACTCGGCGAAGGCGGACGGCAGCGGCTCCTCGCAGCCCCAGCGGACGTGGCCGCCGGGGTCGGTGATCGCCTCCCGGTAGGGCTTGTCGGCGCTCCGGGCGCTGGCGGCAAGCGCGACCACCTCGAACCAGGGGTGGCGGTCGAGCGAGACGAGGAACTGCTGGCCGGCGACGCCGGTCGCGCCCACGACGGCGACACGTCGGCGAGGATCGTTGCTCATGGCGGCTGCGCGCCTCCCGTCGGGGAAATAGCGAATCTCCCGGGCGCGATCCATCGCCGGAACGTCAGCGCACGCCCCTCCGGTTGGCCTCGTCGAAGCTCTCGAGGTCGGCGTACCAGCGGCTCGCAACGCCGTCGCTGGCGATGGATTTGACCGACCCCCCGGTCCGCTCGGGGGGCAGAGATGCGGCAATGGCCCGGGCGATCGCCCTGGCATCGCCGCTCGGGTCGGCGTCGAAGCGGCACACGACGCACTCCTCACCGACCGTCTCGAGCGTCAGATCGAAGACGATCGTGCGCACCCCCTGGGGCTCGCCCACCTCGGCCGCGACGGCGTGCGCGACGCGGCTCCACTCGAGCAGGCGGGTCTCGCCTCCACAGCGGTGGACGATCCCGGCCTCCGTCGGTCGGGCCTCGGACAGGAGTTCGACGCGAACGCTCATCGCGCCGAGAATCGGCGTCTCGGGCTCAACGCTTGAGGCGGAGGAATTCGATACCATCGGCCCCAAGGTGCAGGTGGAAGGCTCTCAGACTCCCTTCGCGGTCTACTGCACTCGCTGTCAGGCGAGCTTCGCCGCCGGCACGAAGCGGTGCGTCCACTGCGGCGACCGACTGATCCGCGGCCGCACCCAGCCGAGCATCCTCATTTCGCCTCCGTTGGAGGCCCCCCCGGAGCTCGCCGAAGAGGAGCTCTCGAGGACCCGCAGCCGGATATCGCCGATCTCGATTCTCTGGATCGTGGCCGCCCTGGCCGTGGGCATCCAGCGCGCCTGCGCCACCTGATCCCGATGGGCAACGCCGCGCTCGCCCTGGTGCGCTTCTCCGGTGACGTGGGCATCAAGGCCCGTGCCACGCGCCGCCAGTTCGAGCGCCGGCTCATCAACAACCTGAGAGACGCGATCGCGTCCCAGGGTTCGAGCCCCCGCGTTCACCCCTCGCACGACCGCGTCTTCGTCGAGCTTCGGAGCCGCGGTCAGGCCGACGCCCTGACCCGCGTCTTCGGCGTGCAGTCGGTCTCCCTGGTGGAGCGCCGCTGCGGCACGCGGCTCCCGGAGATCGTGAGCGCCGGCGAGGAGCTGTTCCGCGAGCGCGTGCGCGGGCGGCGATTCGCCGTGCGGGCGCGCCGCGTGGGCGACCGCTCCCGGATCCCGGTGAAGGCGGGCGAGGTGAATCGCGCGCTGGGTGACGCCCTGCTTCCCATCTCGGCGGGCGTGGACCTCGACGACCCTGAGGTGACGGTGCACCTGGAGATCCTGGAGGACGCGACCTGCTTCCTGTCGGAGCGGATTCCCGCCCACGGGGGAGTGCCGCTGGGCGCCGAGGCACGGGCGGTCGCCCTCATCTCGGGCGGGTTCGACTCGGCCGTCGCGGCGTGGCAGATCCTCAGGCGCGGCGTCCGCCTGGACTACGTCTTCTGCAACCTCGGAGGCGCCGCCCACCTGCAGGGCGCCCTGCGGGTGGTGAAGGTCCTGGCCGACCGCTGGTCCTACGGCACCCACCCGCAGCTCCACGTCATCGACTTCGAGGGCCTCAGCGCGGCGCTCCAGGCCCGGACCGAGACGCGCTACTGGCAGGTGCTGCTCAAGCGCCTGATGCTGCGGGCCGCCGAGGATGTCGCCCGGGAGCGTCGCGCGACGGCCGTCGTGACCGGCGATGCGGTGGCGCAGGTGTCGTCGCAGACGCTCCAGAACCTGTCGGTGATCTCACAGGCGGCCTCCGGGCTGATCCTCCGCCCCCTGGCGGGCTCCAACAAAGAGGAGATCATCGAGCTCGCGGAGAGGATCGGGACCTTCGAGCTGTCCAAGGTCGTGGGCGAGTACTGCGCCATGGTGCCCAGCCGGCCCGCCACCGGCGCGTCACTTCCCGCGATCCTGGCCCAGGAGGAGAAGCTCGACCTCTCCCTCGTCGACCGCGCCGTCGCCGCGCGCACGCGGATCGACCTGCGCGGCTTCGACGTCGAGAAGCTCGACCTGCCGGAGATCGAGGTGGAGGGGGTTCCGGAGGGCGCGACCGTCATCGATCTTCGCTCGAAGGCCGAGTTCGAATCATGGCACTACCCGGGCGCGCTGCATCTCGAATTCTCCGAAGCGCTGAGGGTCTTCCCCCGCATCGATCGCAGCCAGAACTACGTGCTCTACTGCGAGTTCGGCCTCCAGAGCGCCCACCTGGCCGAGCTCATGCGCCGCGAGGGCTTCCAGGCCTTCCACGTGAAACGCGGAACCAAGGCCCTCCGCCGCAGCGTAGAGCGACCGGTCGGGGCCGGGTGAAATCCCACAGCGAAATCAAGCGCAGGCCGCTCTCCGGCTTATTCCTCGGTGAGGATCCGGACGGCGACCTTGCGCCGGCGCGGCCCGTCGAACTCCATCAGCATGATCCCCTGCCAGGTTCCGAGCTGGAGCCGTCCCCCCTCGATCGGCATCAGCTCGGAGGCCCCGAGGATCGCGGCCTTGATGTGCGCGTGAGCGTTGTTGTCGACGCGGTCGTGAAGCCACCCCGCGTGATCGGGAACGGCGCGGTCGAGCGCCGTGAGAACGTCGACGCCGACGTCGGGATCGTCGTTCTCGTTGAGGATCACGGCCGCGGTCGAGTGCAGCACCATCACGTGGCACAGACCCCGGCTCACGCCCGATCGCTTTACGATCTCCGCCACGCGGGCGGTGATGTCGAGGCTCTGCTTCGCCTGCTGGGTGGCGACCGTGAAGATCTGGTGCATCGCAGCCCCCGGCCGTTCGACCCGAGACTACCCCAGCCGGGCCTCGCACTCGCTGATCGCTCGCGCTCGGGCTCCGGCCTTCGCTCGCCTTCGGCTCGCTGCGCGTCGGCCTCCAAGGCCGACGGCCGCGGAAGTAGAAGATCTCGGCCTCCTTTCCCGAACCCCGAGGGAGATCTACCGCTCCCCTTCCGGGAGCGCGCGATCGAGAAGACGCTGCTGCTCGTCGGGCGGCAGGCGGCGCAGCCGCTGCCAGGCCGAGCGCAAGCGCTCGCGATCCCCGGGGTCGAGGCTGCGCCAGCGCTCCGCGTTGTCGCGGATGCGGCCGCGCTCCGCCGGCTCGAGGGAGCGAAGCTGGTGGAAGCGATCGCGCAGAGCCCGTCGCTCCTCGGGCGGTAGCGAGCGAAACTGCGAGAGCTTCTTCCCCAGCTCACGGCGCTTCGCGGGACCGAGCTCGCGCAAGTGCTCGCGCACCCGATGGCGCTCCTCCGGCCCCAGACGCCCCCATCGCTCCCGGAGCGCGTCGCGCTGTGCGGGCGGAAGGTCCGCCAGGTAGCGCCGGGCCCGATCCCGTTCCCCCCGCCGCAGCTCCGGACTCCGGCGCTCCGCCATCCGCTGGCGGACGCGTTCGCGCTCGTCGGGCGTCGCCGCATCCCGCCGCTGGCGAATCTCCTCGCGCCGCTGGCGCCGCTGCTCGCGGGTCGCCGGTTCGCGGCGCTCGCGGCGGTCCGGCGGATCCAGACGCCGAGGCGAGTCGCCGCCCCTGTCCTGCGCGCTCGCGCCCACCGCAACCGCGGAGCCCAGGAAGAGCGCGATCAATCCCAGCGCTGCGCAGGCACGCCTTCCCGCCCTCATCCCGCCTCGGCCTCCACCGCCGCCACCAGGCGGACGAGCAGATCGAGGTTCGCGATCACCTCCAGGTCCTCGACCGTCTCGATCTCGAGAACGATGGCCAGGTCCTCGGCCGAAATGTCTTCGAGCTCAAGCGGCATCGCGGGTGCGGTCTGCGCGATCTGCCGAGCCGGCGCGCCGGCGCCCAGCGGCGTCTCGCCGCCGCGAACACCCAGATACAGCGCCAGCGCGGCCGCCGCGGCCGCTGCGAAGCCCAGCGCGGGAGGGCCGAAGCGGCGCAGGCGGGGGCGGCGGATCCGCGGCTGCCGGCGGCCGGGCTCCGCCGCAATTCGCGCGCCGAGCCGTGCCCGCAGATCGGAGGGAAGCGGCGGCGCCGGTGCGGCCGCGAGCAGCCGGTCGACGCGCCGCAGGGCTTCGAGGCGGGGCGCGCAGTGCGGACACGCGGCCACGTGCCCGCGCACCTCGGCTTCGCGCTCCTCGGACAGCTCGCCGTCGAGCAGCGCCGAGAGATTCTCGTCGTATTCCGCACACGCACGCAGCTCCGACACCTTCTTCACACTCCTTGCTGTAGCTTCGCCGCGAGCGCCGATCGCCCCCGGTGCACCAGCGCCTTCACGGCCTTCTCGCTGACGTCGAGGGCCACCGCCACCTCGGAGTACGCCAGGCCCTCGACCGCCGTGAGCCAGAGGGCCGCTCGCTGCCGCTCGGGCAGCGCCTCGAGCTCGCGCAGGGCCGCTTCGCCCAGGCGCCGCGCGTGCGCGACCTCGTCGATGGGCGACGCGTCGGCGACCAGCTGGACCGTCCCCTCCTCGTCGATGCTCTGGTGGGGATCGCGTCGGCGCGGTCGCCGCAGCTCGTTGAGCGCCAGGTTCGTCGCGATCCGGTAGAGCCAGGTCGAGAAGCGGGCATCCGGCGTGTAGCGCTCTCGGGCTCGGTGGACACGAAGAAAGGCCTCCTGGACCAGATCCTCTGCCGCCGTCGCGTCGCGCAGCATCCGCTCCAGGTAGCGCAGCAGCGGGGACGCCCAGCGCTGGAACAAGCTGTCGAAGCCGGCAGCATCGCCATCGCGGAAGGCGAGCATCAGCCGTACGTCCGGATCGACTACCCGCAGACTCGCCTCCGCCGAGGATTCCAACCCGCCGGACGCGCCTTGGTTTCGGTCGTCCCCTGTCGGGTCCATGGCTCCCTAATCGGATGACGAGGCAGCGAGCTTCCGCAGGAACCGGATCAGGACGGAGTTGAAGGCCTCGGCCTCCTCGATGTTGACCATGTGCCCGGCCCGCGGGATCGTGACGTGCTCGGCCTCCGGCAGGCGCGCGGCCAGCACCTCGGCGGCGCGCAGGTAGGCGTCGTCCTTCTCCCCCACGATCACGAGGGAGGGGTGCCGGATCGAGGCGAGTTCGTCGATCACCGGCGCCGCCGGCGCGGCCACGAGCCGGGCGAAACGGGCGAGCCCGTGGGGGTCTTGCGCGGCGATGGCGTCCGCTGCCGCCCGGGCCGCCGGAAGCTCCGGACGCAGGCCCACCGCCGTGTCCGCGGCACGACTCGCCACGAAGGCGCCCATCCCCCGAGCCTCGAGGAACCCGGCCGTGCGCTCGACACCCGCCTCCCAGCGCGCCTGCGCCTCGGGATTCTTGAAGCCCGGGCCGCTGTCGACCAGCACCAGGGCCCGCACCCGGGCCGGGTGCACGAGAGCGAAATGCAGGGAGGCCAGCCCGCCGAACGAGAGTCCGCCGAGCACCGCCAGCTGGCCCGGGGCGGCCCAGTCCAGCACCCGCCCCAGGTCGTCCACGACCCGGGCCATGCTGTACGCCTCGGGGTCCTCCGGCGACTCCGAGCGCCCGTGGCCACGGTAATCCCACAGGACGACGCGGAGTCCGGCACCGCGAAGCGGCTCGACCTGCGGCCGCCAGTTCTCGTGGGTCGTACAGAGCGCGCAGGACAAGACGATCGAGAGCGGCTCCGCCGGCGCTCGCGGGGGCTCGTGCACCTCCGCGTAGAGCTTCACGCCGTCGCCTGCCGTCACCTCGGCCATCGGATCGTCTCGAACTCCCTAGTCCTCCAGCAGCTCGCGCAGCGCCGAGGCCATCTGATCCAGCTGCTCCTGCATGGGTCCGCGGATCGTGAACTCGGGGACGAAGGACTTCGTGCGACCGTCGAGGCGGAGGCGGACGAGGGTGCGTACGCCCCGCTCGGTCAGGGAGATCGAGCCCGTGAGCTCGCTCCAGACGCGTCCGTCGCAGACCTTCTCGAAGCACACGCCGCCGTCGGGGAGGAGGTCGAAGTGGAAGGTGGCGACCCCGTCGCGGCCCAGCGCCCGGTAGTGCGTCCGCACGGTCCACCGATTGTCCCGGCGCTCCACGATCTCGGTCTTCGCCTCGGGGAAGAGGGCCGGCAGCGTCTCCTCCCGCGCAACCACCTCGGCGGCGGCCGCTCGCGGTCGTTCCACGTCGAACTTCTTCTCGAGGTGCACGTCGCGGCCTCCTGTCTGCGGGCTAGCGGATCTCGACGATGAAGGGGGGAACCAGCGCGGGCGCGCCCTCCGGCACGGACTCCAGCCACGCCAGGATGCTGCGGGCGACGCGGGGCAGCGGCAGCTCGGGACCGGCCGACGCGGCGATGCCTCGCAGCAGGTCGTCGATCTGCTCGGCGAGGGACATCGGCTGGGGAAAGGTGATCAGCGCCACGTCGGCGTCGAGATCCAGGCCCAGGGAGGCCTTGGCCCGACCGACGGCCACACGCAGCCCGCCGACCTCGTCGATGAGACCGCTCTCCACCGCCTGGACCCCGGTCCAGACGCGACCGCGTCCGAGCTGATCCACGCGCTCGGTGGACAGATTGCGCCCGTCGGCGACGCGCTCGACGAAGAGCTCGTACACCGATTGGATCTCGGTCCGGAGGCGACCGCGGGTCGCCGGCGTGAGCGGCTGGGAGGAGAGCAGCAGGTCGGCGTGGGGGCCGCGGGTCAGTGCCTCGACGCCGATCCCGAGCTTGTCGAGCAGCCCGCGCAGGACCGGACGCAGCACGTACACGCCGATCGAGCCCGTGATGCTGCCGGCCGAAGCCACGATCGCGTCCGCCCCGGCGGCGACGTAGTAGCCGCCCGACGCCGCCACGTCGGAAAAGGAGGCGATCAGCGGCTTGCCGGTCTCCCTCGCCGTCTGGGTGGCGCGCCAGACGATGTCCGAGGCCAGCGCCGAGCCACCGGGGCTGTCGATGCGGAAGATGATCGCTGCGATGTCATCGTCCTCGGCGGCTTCCTTCAGGGCCGCCGTGACGGTGTCGGACGCGAGCACGGGTTGTCCCGACCGCGTCGACGACCCGTCCCCCGTCACCACCAACCCGGTGCCGTAGACGAGGGCGAACTGCGCGACGGGTTCGAAGCCCACCGTCGCGGGGTCGACCTCGGCGTAGTCGGAGCCGAGGATCACCGGGCCTCCACCCAGCCGATCGATCAGCTCGTCGTAGTACGCGACCCCGTCGATCAGGCCCAGGCCCTGCATTTCCTGCGGCGTCATGGGGGCGTGATCGATCGCGTCGCGCACGAACTCCGGCGTGAGATTGCGCCCGGCCGCGATTCCCGCGATGAACTGCGCGTTGATCGAGTCGAGGAGCGCATCCGCCATCTCTCGATGCGCCTCGGACATCTCCCTTCCGGCGAGCATGTCGGTCGCGGTCTTGTAGCGGCCGATCCGCTCGACCTCCAGCTCGACGCCGAGCTTCTCGAACATCCCGCCCAGGAACAGGTACTCCGCGGCGAGGCCCACCAGCCCCGAGCGCGCTCCCGGCGCCGCGTGGACGGCCTCCGCCGCCGTCGCCACGTAGTACTCGAGGTTCGCCCCGAGCGACTCGACCTCGAGGTACGCCAGCGTCTGGCGTCCCGCCGCCCTCAGCTCCTCCACCGCCGAGCGGATCTCCTCGGCCTTGCCCCAGCCGACATCGAGGTTGCGGATGCGCAGCACCACCGCCGCCAGGCGATCGTCACGCTGCGCCTTGCGAAGCTCCGACAGCAGGCCCACGAAGGAGCGCCGCCCGTCGCCGAAGAGCCGCGACAGGAGCGACGGCTCCGAGGCCTCGACGTAGCCGCCGCCGATCTCCAGCACGAGGATGCTGCCGGGCTCGACCGAGGGTCCGGAATCGGGGAGCAGGAACCAGAGCGCGAGAGCGCCCAGGACCACGACGATGAGGATGCGCCGAAGCCTTCGCATCGTTCCCCTCCACTTCCCTCGACGGAATTCCGTTGCGGCGGAATGCGTTTGCGGGCTCGAGACGCTGTGGCCGGCCCACGAACGCTCGACGTTCTAGCGTAGGCTATCTTCCGACGCCGTGGCCAAGGAGGTCTACATCGCCGGCGTCGGCCTCACGAAGGTCGACCTCACCGGTCGCTTCTTCAAGACCGTCTTCGACCTCTTCGCCGAGGCGTATCTCCGGGCCCTGGAAGACTCCTCGGTACGCGCCTTCGACGCCGTCCAGATCGGCATCATGGACAGCGAGGAGTTCGAGAACCGCGCAAACATCGCGACCAAGGTCGCCGATCGCCTGGGCCTCACCGGGATTCCGGCGGTGCGGACCGAGACCGCCTCGTCCACCGGCGCCGCCGCGCTCCACGAAGCCTGCTACAAGATCGCCTCCGGCCAATTCGAGAGCGTGCTGGTGCTGGGCGGCGAGCGCATGAAGATGGTGACGACGCAGGTCGCCACCACCATCATGTCGAAGACCGTCGATCCCGAGGAGCGCCGCTTCGGATTCACGATGCCGGCGCTGATCGCCCTGGTGACCCAGGCGTGGTTCCGGGAGCGCAAGCTCAAGGGAAGGGCGGTGTCCGACGTGCTCGCGCGCCTGATGTTCCGGGCCCACGCCCTCGGCAGCCAGAACCCGCTGGCCGCCTTCTTCAACCGGCCGGAGCCGCTCGAGGCCTACTTCGACGCCGAGACGAACCTTCCGGTCGCGACCCCGCTGATGCGCAAGGACTGCTCTCCGATCTGCGACGGGGCGGCCGCGGTGATCCTCACCTCGCGGCCCCAGGCGGTGCGTATCGCGGGCCTCGGCTCGGCCACCGAGACCTCCTCCATCCTCGACCGCGACGACCTCACCTGCCTTGCCGCCACGCGGCGCGCGGCGGAGACCGCCTACTGGCGGGCCGGCATCGCGAACCCTCGCGAGATCGAGGGCCTGGTCGTCGAGGCCCACGACGCCTTCAACAGCCTGCTTCCGATCAGCCTCGTCGACCTGGGCCTGGCCGACGCCGAGGACGTCATCGAGGACCTCGTCGGGGATCCGCGACGCGAGCCCGTGAGTCCCTACGATCACCCCGTGAGCGGACCGCGCGGCCGACTGCCCACGAACATGTCGGGCGGCCTCAAGGCCCGCGGTCATCCCGTTGGAGGCACCGGCCTCTTCCAGATCGCCGAGAACTACCTCCAGATCACCGAGCGCTTCCCGAACCGACGAGCCCAGGTGCTGGGGGCGAAGGTCGGCATCGCGCACTCGATCGGCGGACCGGGCAACAACAACTACGTCACGATCCTCGAGTCGACCGGAAACCGGCGGCGGCGGGAAAGCCCGGCTCCGCCGCGCCTGCACTTCGAGTCGAGAACCCGCCGCCCGGAGCGGGAGACGGCTCGGAAACTCCACGGCGCCAGCGCGATCGTGGACGGGGCGACCACGATCCACGTCACCTCGGGGGGCACGGCGCCGATCCACGTGGCGCTCCTCAGCATCGACGGCCGCCGCGTCTTCGCGAAGCTGGAGCACGCGCCCCGCGAGGGAGCCGAGCCCGAGGCGGTGCTCGCGGGTCAGAAGGTGAAGCTCCTCGTCAAGGACGACGGGGACCACTACTTCCAGATTCCGCGGGGCCGCAGCTTCGACCTCGGCCGCGTGGTGCAGTCGATCCGCCGCCGCGCCGGACGTGGGGAGGTCGAGGCGGAGAGCGGCGGCTCGTAGCTCCCGGGGCCGTCCCCCCGCCGGTCGAGAAACGACCGCAGCCCGGACGTCGAACCCCGCGTCGAGGCCGCCGACCGCGAGCAGCGCCGCTTCGTTCGCGCGACCGGGCTGTGTCTATAATGGCTCTGGCGAAGGAGGTGCCCCGCATGGAGATTCGGCAGTTCCGCAGCGAGGATGCCCCCGCACTCGCGACGCTCTCGTCGGGCTGCGCCCGCGGAGAGAGCGACTTCGTCCTGAATCCGTTCTGGGAGACCGAAGACGAGCTCTTCGCCGAGTTCGACCGCTTCGGGATCCGGCCCGAGGACCACCTGCTGGTCGCCGACGCGGGCGAGGGCGAGGTGCTGGGACTGGCGGGCTTTCTGCGCCTGCCCGGGGCCCGAACGGCCGGCATGTTCTGCCCCATCGTCAATCGCGGCGATCGGGGCCGGGGCCGGGGCGGCGAGCTGCTGCGGGCGGCGCAGTCGCTGGGCCGCGAGAAGCTCGGCCTCGAGCTGGTGAGCGCGGCCATCGGGACGCGCAATCGCGCCGGCTATTCGCTGCTCACGAGCCACGGCTTCCGGCCGGTGCGCCAGCACTTCCTCATGCGCTGCGACGAGCGGCCTACGGCTCCTCCCCCGCCGATCGCCGACGTCGTACTCGAGGCGGCGAAGCCCGAAGACGCCGACGCCATCTTGGAGGTCTACGCGACCTGCGGTTTCGAAGAGCGCAGCGTAGCCGGCATGGCCGCCGTCCTGGCCGACGGCCGTCACTGGCACGCGGTGGCCCGCCAGGCCGGGCGCGTCGTGGCCTTCGCCGAGATCGAGACCCACTGGCCGCGCCGGGTGTGGGTGGCTTACGTCGGGGTGGCGGCGGAGCTGCGCGACCGCGGCCTCGGTTCGACCCTCGTGGCCTGGTCGCTCGAGCGGCAGTTCGAGGCCGGCGCGAAGTCCGCCCTCCTGATGCTCTCGCCGGCGAACCGCACCGCGCTGCGCGCCTACGAGAAGGTCGGCTTCCGCCGGCACCGCCTCGCGGACGTACTCGAGAAGAGGCTCTGAGGGGCTGAAGGGCCGCGCCCCCTACTCCTTCGCGAGCAGCTCGATGGTCGCGATCTCCCGGGAGCAGTGGATGCGGAGCGCGGGCCCGCCCACGCCCAGACCGCGGTTCACGTACAAGATCGAGCCGTTGCGGCGATACAGCCCGCGCGTGAAGCCGGTCGCGAAGCGGGCCAGGTTCCAGCGGCCGCCCGGCGTCGGGAAAGCGATCTGCCCGCCGTGCGTGTGGCCGGCCAGCACCAGCGGAAAGCCGAGTCGCGCCGCCTGGGGGAAGGCCTCGGGCCGGTGGACCAGCAGCACGACCGGGCCGTCGTCGGGCCGGGCCTCCGCCACGGCTCGCAGACCCTCGATATCGAGCCCCCGCGCCGCCCAGTCGCGCCCGGGGTCCTCGACGCCGGCGAGGTAGAGCGGCTCGTCGAGGGGCAGCCTCAGCACCTCGTCGCGGAGCAGGGTGACGTTCGGCGCCCACCGGGCCAACCCCTGCGCGACCGCATCGGCGCCGGTGTAGTGATCGTGGTTGCCGAGGACGGCGTACACGCCATAGCGTGCGTGCAGCCGGGCGAGCCCGCGCGCGCCCTCCTCGATGTGCGAGGGATCGAAGTCGAAGAGGTCGCCGGTCACGACGATCACGTCGGGGTCGAGATCGTTGGTCCACTCGACCATGCGCGCGAGCCGCCGCGCGTCGAGCGCGTTCCCGATGTGCAGATCGCTGATCTGAACCAGACGCAGACCGGAAAGATCGGGATGCAGGCCGGGGAGCTGGACGCGAACGCGAGTTCGATCCACGATCGCCTGCCCGGCGCTGAAGCCCCACAGGATCAGAAGCGAGAGCCCACCGACGCCCACGAGGCTCACCCAGCGAAACACGCGGAAGACCGCCTCGGATCCCGCCCCCGCCAGCTCCGCGATCCCCCAGAACGGAACGAAGACGACCCAGGTGAGCGCGACGGCGACGCCGAGCAGGAGGATCGC
>JAOTUO010000401.1 GCA_029863845.1 Myxococcales bacterium | reverse complement strand
GAAGCCGTTCTCCTCGAGCGCCGTGCGCAGGCGGCGCGCGTGAAAGCGCGTGATGTGCTGGTGGCCGCCCATCTGCGCGGCGCCGCCCAGGTGGTCGATCAGGAACTCGAGCAGCGGCCAGTAGCTGCGGTAGTTGGGCGTCGTGAGGAGCAGCCGCCCGCCGGGCGCCAGCAGCCGGCGCAGCTCTCCCAGGTAGCGGGGGATGCCGTCCGCGGGCACGTGCTCCACCACTTCGAGCACGGCGATCCGGTCGAAGCTCGCCTCGCGGAAGGGAAGTGCGCGGAGATCCCCGGCGGCGAGGTGCAGGCAGCGCTCCGTCCCCATGAGCGCGCGCAGCACGTGAAGCGGCGCCGGGGACACGTCGAGCGCGCAGGCCAGGGCGCAGCGGTCCGCGATCTCGAGAGGCACCTCCGAGGAGCCCGCGCCCACGTCGAGCACGCGATCGCCGGTCCGCAGGTCGAGCTGCTGTTCCACGAGCGCCCACTTGTGCGCGTGCCAGAAGCGCTGGACGGGATGGCCTTCGCGGCGCGCCAGGTGCTGGTAGTCGCCGCGCGTGTGGTCCGCGAACGCACCGGAGCGCCGCCGCCGCATCCGCTCGAGTCGGCGCCGCACGCGATCCCGCACTCAGGCGCCCCCCGCCTCGATGTCGTCGCGCCCCAGAGCCTCCAGCTCCGGCGACGCGTAGGCGCCCGCCCGCCATCGCCCGGGAAGCGCCACGATCGCACCCAGCATCGAGAGGCCGTCGCGCACCGGTCGCACGCTGGAGCGTCCCTGGAAGACGAGCCGTGCCGGGAGCCTCCGAATCGCGAGGTTGTGCTTGAGGGCGATGTAGAGGATCTCCACGTCCCCGGCGAAGCCCCGCTCGCGCAGCAGGGGAAACAGGTGGCGGGCGACGTCGGCCCGAAAGGCCTTGAGACCGCACTGCGTGTCGGGAACGCCTCCGGTCACGAACAGGCGAACGAACAGCGTGAACAGCCGCGTAGCGAACCAGCGCACCGGACCCAGGTGTTCCGTGTAGCTGCTGCCCGGCAGGGTCCTGTCGCCGATCACGACGTGGAAGCCGCGTCCGAGCACGAGCTGCACCATGCGCGGGAGGGCGGACAGATCGTAGGGGAGGTCGGAGTCGGTGAAGATCCGGCAGCCCCCGCGGCACTCCGCCATGCCGGCGGCGATGGCGGCGTACTTGCCCTCGTTTCGACGCCGGTGCAGGACCCGCGTATGGACCCGATCGAGCCGGCGGATCCGCTCTGCGCTGTCGTCGCCGCTGCCGTCGTCGACGGCGATCACCTCGTAGCGCAGGCCCGAGGTCTCCAGGAAGTCGCAGAGGGCACCCACGCGCTCCTCGACGAAGGCCGCGCCGTTGTAGACCGGGAGTACGATCGAGACGTCGGGCGCGGCGGCCTCGGCGCTGCTCACGGGGGGGCGCTCCGGCCGTCGAAGCCGCCGGGAGCGCGACCCGCTCGCGCGCGATCGCGGCGACGGGCGTACCGCGCGAGGAAGACGAGCAGAGCAACACTCGAAAGTGTTGACGTCGCGCCCGCCGCCACGCTGCGAGGTCGATACTCGAAGCGAACGCGGTGGCGGCCCGCGGGAACGGGCACGCCGCGAAACAGGAAGTTCGCGGCCAGGACCGGGGCCGGCGCGCTATCGACCCAGGCGCGCCAGCCGCGCGCGTAGGCATCGGCGAGCACGAGCAGCCCGGGGGCCTCCAGCTCCGCCTCGACCTCGATCACGGTCGCCTCGTCGCGCGTGAGCCGCGCCGGTCCGCCGCGCGCCGGCGCGTCCACCGCCGCCGCGAAGCCGGTCTCACCCTCGACGTAGCTCAATTCCAGCGGGTCGAAGTCGTCGCGGCTCAGCTGCGCGAGCAGCAGCGCGGTCTCCGGCGCGGGGGCGGTGCGGTAGGTGACGTAGGCGCGCGGCAGGGCGCGAGGGCTCTCGTAGAGGCCGACGCCGCGGTCGGCGAACTTTCGGCGCACGAGACCGGCGCTCTCGACGAAGGCCCGGGCCGCCTCCCGCTCGCCGCGCTTCAGCGCGCCCGGAACCACGAACCAGCGCGCCGCCGCCAGGTCGAGCAGCCGGCGGCGCGTTCCCATTTCGGCGTACCACTCCACGAGTCGGTCTCCGGGCAGGTGCCGCTGCGGAAGGATGCTACCCGAGAAGAAGAGATCGGCCTGCGCCGGCACGCCTCCGCGGCTCTGCAGGTAGGCGAAGTACTCCGACTGCCGCCGCAGGTTCAGCGGCTCGAAGTCGTCGAGGCGCCGCAGGCCGTGGCGCGCGGCCCGCTTGGTGTCGGGATCTACGCGAAACAGCAGCCAGACCGCGCGGTCCGCGCGCGAAACGCTCGCCAGGTTTCGGAACAGGTCGTCGTTCCGGCGGTCGCGAACCGGCCACGCGGCGCTGTAGGGAAGCGGCTCGCGCAGCGCGGTTGCGAGCCCCATGTCGAGCGCAGCCACGCCCAGCACGGCGGCGGCGGCGAGGCCCAGCGGGAGCCGGGCCGGCCGCCGGGCGCACAACGCGAGGGCCAGCGCCGCGGCCAGCGCCCGCACGGCAGCCCCGACGGCGCCCGCGGCCGCTGCGCTCGCGGCGAGCGCGAGCGCGCAGACCACCGGCAGCGCGGCCAGCCCGGTCGACCGGAGTCCACGCGGGCGCGCCCCGCCCTCCCGAACCGCCCCCGCGCTCCCGGCCGCGCGGTTCAGCAGCCCATCGAAGGCCACTGCGGCCAGGAGCGCCGCCGCGAAGTGCGTGAGAAACAGCAGACGATGCGGCTGGCGGAACCAGCCGATGCCCGGCAGCGCGACGTAGAGCTTCATGAGGGGCGTCCCGGATCCCAGCGCGAGCGCCCCGGTCGCGAGC
>JAOTUO010000103.1 GCA_029863845.1 Myxococcales bacterium | reverse complement strand
CGGCGAACGGCTGCGCGAGGTGGAGGCGTCGGCTCCGTCGGCCCCGGCGGCACGCGCGGCCGCCGATGCGGCGTTGCACGATCTGGTTGGCCGGGCCGAGGGCCGAAGCGTCGCCGAGATCCTCGCCGGGCGAGGGCGAACGCCGAAGGCGCGGATCCCCGTGAACGCGCTCGTCTCCGGTCGAAGCGAGGCGGACGTCGAGGCTCGGGCGCGCCTCGCCGTGGCGGCTGGCTTCGGAACGCTGAAGCTCAAGGTGGGTCTCGACCCGGAGGCGGACCTCGCGCGCCTGGCCGCGGCGAGGCGAGCCTGCAACCCGGCGACACGCATTCGGGTCGACGCCAACGGCGCCTGGTCCGAGGAGGAGGCGAAGCGGATGCTGGAGCGGCTCGCCCGCTTCGCGCCAGAGATGGTCGAGCAGCCGGTCCCGGCGAACGACCTCGACGCCTTCGCTCGCCTGCGTCGCGTCTCGGCGCTGCCGCTGGCCGCGGACGAGTCGGCGGCCAGCGAGGCGGCCGTGCGGCGCGTGCTCGCCGGCGGCTGTGCCGACGTGCTGGTGCTCAAGCCCCCCGTTCTGGGAGGCCTGCGCGCGGCACGGCGCATCGCGCTCGCAGCACGGCGCGCGGGCGTCGACGTGGTCGTGACCTCGCTTCTCGACTCGGGAATCGGCCTGGCCGCGGCGGCTCACCTCGCTGCCTCGCTCCCCGGTAGCCGGTACGCATTCGGGCTGGCGACACAGGGACTGCTCGCGGACGACCTGACGGAGCCGATCGACCTCCTCGACGGCGCGCTGCGCTTGCCCGGGGGCGCGGGGCTCGGCGTGGCTCCGTGCCCGCGACGCCTGGAGCGGGTGGCGGTCGCGGCGCCGAAGGAGATGGCGGCGTGAAGGCCCGCGGTCGCAGGGTGTGGATCGATCCGCGCGTGGCGCAGACGCCGGACGCCGAGGCGCTGCGCACACAACGCGGGCCGCTGCGCTTCCGTGAGCTGGCCGTGCGGGCTCGACGGGTGGCGGGCTACCTGCACGCGCGCGGAGTCCGGCCCGGCGGCGTCGTGGCGGCGCTCCTTCCCGGCGGCACGGCCTTTGCGGAATGGCTCCACGGAATCGATCGCTGCGGAGCCACGCTGCTTCCCCTCAATCTCCGGCTGGCGACCGGGGAGCTCGCCTTCCAGCTGCGCGACGCCGGTGCGGGCTGGCTGGTGCACGACGCGCCCTTCGCGGAGCGAGCGCGGCGCGCGGCCCGGGACCTGGACGTCTGTCTCGTCCCGGCGGACGCCCCGGCGGAGACGGACGCCGTCGAGCCGCCGTTCGTCCGCGGCGACGCTCCGCTCGCACTCCTCTACACGTCGGGAACCACGGGCCGTGCGAAGGGCGTCGAACTCGGGTCCGAGAGCTTCTTTCACGGCGCGCTGGCGTCGGCACTGCACATGGGCGCACTTCCAACGGACCGCTGGCTCGCGTGCCTGCCCCTCTACCACGTCGGGGGGCTCGCGATCCTGCTGCGCTGCTGTCTCTACGGGATTCCGGCGGTGCTGCACGAGCGCTTCGATCCCGCCGATCTGAGTCGCGCCGTCGATCGCGAGGGAGTCACGCTCGTATCCCTGGTGCCCACCATGCTGGCGCACTGGCTCGACGAGCGTGACGGGCGCCCCGTACCGCCGAGCCTGCGCGCCGTGCTGCTGGGCGGAGCCGCCGCCTCCGAGGGGCTCCTCGAGCGCGCGCACCGCCTGGGCGTTCCGGTCCTTCCCACCTACGGCCTGACCGAGGCGGCGTCGCAGGTGGCGACGCGGATCCCCGGTGACTCGATGCGTCCCCTCGGCGGTCGGCTGCGGCCGCTGCCGGGGACGGAACTGCGGATCGCACGCGAAGACGGCCGGGCCGCCGCGCCGGAGGAGGCCGGTGAGATCCGGGTCCGCGGCCCGACGCTGATGCGGGGGTACCGTCGTCTGCCCGGTGCAACCGAGGCGGCTCTCGCGGGAGGCTGGCTCCGCACCGGCGACATCGGCGTCCTGGACGCCGAGGGTCTCCTCCAGGTTCTCGACCGGCGCGACGACCTCATCGTATCGGGCGGCGAGAACGTCTATCCCGCCGAGGTCGAGGCGGTGCTGGCCGATCACCCCGGCGTGGGCGAGGTCGCCGTCGGCGCCCGCGAGGATCCCGAGTACGGCGAACGCCCGGTCGCGTGGATCGTCGCGGCGACCCGCACGCCCAGCCCCGAGGAACTCCGGGGCTTCTGTCGGGAGCGCCTCGCGGGCTACAAGGTGCCGGTTGCCTTCGAGTTCGTGGCCGAGCTGCCGCGAAGCGCCACGGGCAAGTTGCTGCGCCGGGCCCTGAACGCTCGGCCCGCGTAGCGGCCCCGTCAGCTCCGCGTGTAGATCCCGTCGCCCTCAGGCGAGAAGCGATCCCGCAGCAGGCGCTCCTGCGGCTTCTCGGAGGCGGTCTTCGGGATCTCGTCCACGACCTGCAGATAGCCGGGCACGAAGTTGGGCTCGAGCCCCTTGCCGCAGCCGGCGAACAGCGCCTCGGGATCGAAGGCATCCGGCGCTTCGAGCACGACGGCGGCGACCACGTCCTTCTCACCGGGCGCCCCCGAGGCGGCGGGAACTCCGTAGACGAACACGTCGCTCACCTGCGGGTCTTCGGCGATCGCCTTCTCCACGAAGCTCGGATTGACGAAATCGCCGTTGTGGCGGATGCCGCCGCCGACCCGGTAATCGAAGAACAGCCAGCCGTCTTCGTCGCGGTGCCCCATGTCACCGCTGCGGTTCCAGCCGTCTCGGATCTTCCTGCGGGACGCCTCCGGATTGTCGTGGTACTCCACCGTCGCTTCGTCGCCGCCCGCCGGACGGCAACAGATCTCTCCGATCACTCCCGGAGGGCATTCCACGCCGTCCTCGTCGAGGATCTTCATGGCGAAACCGGCCATGGGCTTGCCGAAGGATCCCACCGGCCCCTGGCCGACGGGCTTGTAGGCCATGCCGCCGCCGTCGCTGGCGCCGTAGAACTCGAAGATCGCGACGCCGAAGCGCTGTTCGAAGGCTTCCCAGATCGCGGGCGGCATGCCGCCGCTCACCACGAGCCGGACCGGGTTGTCGCGATCGTCCTCCCTCGGCGATTCGCTGTAGATGGCCGTGGCCATCCCGCCCACCAGCGAGAAGCTGGTGCAACCGTAGCGGCGGCAGATGTCCCACAGCTTCGACTTGGTGAAGCGGCGACTGAAGACGGCCCGGTAGCCGGACATCAGCGCCGGGGCGAGCGCGGTGGCCTGGGCGTTGTTGTGGGTGAAGGACAGCCCGGTGTAGGGCCGCTCGTCCTCTCGATAGCCGAAGATGCCCCCCAGCATTCCGGTGCCGCCGAAGCGCAGGTGGTCGCCCACGATCCCCTTGGGATCGCCGGTGGTACCCGAGGTGTAGATGATCTGCAGCGGATGGGAGATGTCGTCGACCTTCCCGTCGACGGTCTCCGCCGGCGTCGCCAGGATCTCGGCGAGCGCGGCCACCCCGCTCCGCGGCGAGAGGGGCTCGACCGCAGCGCCCGTTTCGAGCGCCAGCAGCCACTCCAGATCCGGCGCCTGCTCGCGCACCGCCACCAGCTGCGCCGCGCTGGTGTCGTCGCAGACGGCGCCGCGGCTGCCGGAGTTGCGCAGCAGGAACGCCAGCTTCTCGCCACGGGTCCGCGGGTCGATGGGAACGAAGACGCACCCGGTGATCGAAGCGGCGATCATCGCTTCGACGAACTCGGGATGGTTGCGCATCATGATCGCGAAGCGGTCGCCCGGCCGCATTCCCCTCGCGATCAAGCCGGCCGCCAGGCGATTGGCGTGGGTCTCCAGATCCGCGTAGGTGCGCACCTGATCGGGCGTCGCGCAGCCGTCGAGGCTGTGGTGCTCGAAGGTCAGCACGTCCCGATCGGGCTTCTCCTCGGCCCGGATCCGGATCAGGTCCGCCAGGATGAAGGCGTTGCGCTCGCGCATCGCGGGGGTCACCGCATCAGGATGTTGATGTTCATGGCCGCGACTTCGCCCCGGATGGTGCCCCCGCCGTTGTGGGCGAGCGCCACGCGCGCGCCGGCGACCTGTCGCTTGCCGGCGCGTCCCTGCAGCTGCTGCGTGAGCTCCACGATCTGGGAGATCCCGGTGGCGCCCACCGGATGCCCCTTGCGCAGCAAGCCCCCGGAGGTGTTCACGGGGATTCGCCCGCCGAGCCGCGTCTCACCGTCCTCGAGCAGCTTCACGCTCTCTCCCGGCGGGCACAGGTGCAGGCTCTCGTACACGAGAATCTCGCAGGGCGCCGAGGAGTCGTGCAGCTCGACCACGTCCAGGTCTTCCGGCGAGACTCCCGCTTCGTAGTACGCCTCGTCGACGCACAGACTGCTGACGTTCTCCTCCGCATCGGCCGGATGGTCGTAATAGGAGTGCACCACGCTCGAGACGACGCGCACCGGGTGCTCGATGCCCAGCTCGCGCGCCTTGCGCTCGCTGACGATCACCGCCGCAGCGCCGCCATCGGCGACGGGGCAGATCATCGGGCGGGTCAGCGGCTCCACGATCACCGGCTGCGCGAGGACCTCCTCCACCGTCATTTCGTTCGGGAACTGGGCGTTCGGGTTCATGCTGCCGTGGAACGAGTTCTTGGCGGACACCATGGCGAAGTGCTCGGGCGTGGAGCCGTACCGCTCCATGTGATCCCGGGCCATCACTCCGTAGAAGTCCGCGAACATCGATCGCTTCGCGCCGGAGCCCTCGGGTCCACCGGCGGTGATTGCCGCCATCATCTCGTCGCGCTCTTCGACGTCGACGGCGCCGGAGAAGGCGGCGTAGGTGACGGCCTTGTTCTCGTGGAAGAGCTTCTCCACACCCACGGCCAGCACCACGTCGTAGTAGCCCGCGGAGACCATCATGCAGGCCTGGTTGAGGGCGGTGCTGCTGCTCCCGCAGGCGTTCTCGATGTTGATGATCGGGATCTTCCCCAGGCCGATGGAGCTGAGGATCACCTGGCCGCGAATGGACTCCTGCCCGGTCACCGTGCCGGCGGCGCAGTTGCCCACGTAGGCGGCCTCGATGTCGGAGAGCTCGACGCCGGCGTCCTTCGCGGCTCCGAGCACCGGCTCCCCGCCGAGCTGCTTCAGGCTCTTGTCCAGGTGCTTGCCGAAGCGGGTCATCGCGACGCCGGCGACGATGGCGTTCACGCGCATGCGGGGTCCTCCTCAGCGGCGGCCGCGGAGACTCTAGATCATCCCGGAGCCGGGCAGATCGTACTTCCGGCGGATCGCCTCGATCTCCGCGTCGCGGCCGGAAAGCGGTGCCGGAGTCTGGATCAGCTTGTCCCGCGTCAGCCCGGCGACCACCTCGCGCGAGCGGGGAAAGGGGTTCTCGTAGGCATTGAGCTGGAAGAGCTCTTCGAAGGGCAGGCGCGGACGCTGGCCGCCCGCGTCCCCGCTCTCCAGCGGGTAGCCCACCGTCTGCGCCACCACGATGCGACAGCTCTGCGGCAGGCCGAAGGCCTTCTCCACCTTGGACCAGTCGGCGGAACCCTGACAGCAGGTGCCCAGGCCCTGCTCGAAGGCCATCAGCGTCGCCTGGGCCACCGCCTGCCCGAGGTCCATGTCCACCATGCCCGGGCCCTTCAGGGCCTCGCCGATCCGGTTGAAGAGCGGGACCAGGGTCTCCTCGAGCTCCACGAGCTTGTTCGGGCCGTAGCCCAGCGCGCCGCAGTGCACGAGCTCGCGCAGGCGCTCGCCGGCGAAGTCCATCGCGTTCCCCTCCACGTACCAGAGGAGGATGACGGGGGCGAGCTGGATCTGGAATCCGCCCACCGGCGACGGCAGACACGCGAGCTGTTCCTCGCTGGCGCTCTCGCGGTGCACCACGAGCGCGCGGACCGCATTGTTGTTCCCGAAGTGGGAGGCGAGGCGCGCCGCTTCCAGCATGCGCTGGATCTTCTCCAGCTCCACCGGTCGCTGGGGATCCAGGTAGCGGATCGAGCGGCGGTTGCCGATGACTTCTCTCAGCTCCATGGGACCGTGAACCCCTCTGTAGGCCTCTGTCGCTCGCGGGCGCTCTCTGCGCTCCCCGGCGCAGCAGGGCGTGTCACAGGCGCGAGGCCGCCATCAGACCCAGCATGTCGTTCTCGCCGTCCTCGATCAGCGCGGCGCGGGCATCGCGGAAGATCTTCTCCACCGGGTACTCGCGGGACAACCCGTTGCCGCCGAAGATCTGCACGGCGTCACTCGCCACCTCGAAGGCGGTCTGGGTGCAGAAGACCTTCGAGGCCGCCGCGTACGGGTAGGGAATGTCCGACACGGCGGCGGCGACGGCCACGCGCCGCGCCAGGGAGCGCGCCGCCTCGACCTGCGCGAACATCTTGAACAGCCGCCCCTTCACGCTCTGGTGCTGAATGATGGGGACGCCGCCCTGGACCCGCTCCCTGGCGTAGGCGAGGGCGTGGTCGAACGCCGCGCGCGCCACGCCGACGAACTGCTGCCCGATGGCGGAGTTCGCGATCTTCAGGACCATCTCCCACACCATGGCGTAGGCGTCCGGGCCCTCGATCAGCATGAAGGCGTCCGGGATCCGCACGTCGTCGAAGAAGATCTCGCCCTGATTGAGCGTGCGCTGACCGATCTTGTCCAGCGGCTTGCCGCGGCTGACGCCGGGCAATTCGAGGGGAACGAGGAAGGCCGCACCGCCCTTGAGTCCGTGCTGGGAGTTCTCCAGCGTGCAGAAGAGCGCCGCGGCCGTGGCGATCGTCCCGTTGGAGACCCAGGCCGCCTTCTGGCCGTTGATCACGTACTCGTCGCCCTCCCGGCGGGCGCGGCAGCCCGGCCGGACCGAGGGATCGCTGAAGATGGGCTCCGTGAAGCCCACGTGGTCGCTGCCGTGATCCGGCTCCGTCAGGGCCAGGCAGCCGATGTCTTCGCGCTGGCTGAAGAACTCGTAGGCCTCCTGCTTCCCGAAACCCTGGGCCCAGGGCGCGATCGTGTCGCAGAGCTCGACGGAGATGGCCAGCCCGACGTCCCCCCAGCTCAGCTCCTCCAGGACCACCGCGTGCAGCAGGGCGCGTTGGGCCGGGCTCAGCTCGGAGCCGTACCGGGCGGGATCCCCGAGGCCGAGCTGCTTGAAGCGCTGGATCACGTCCCACAGCACCGAGCCCGGTGCGATGACGTCCGAGGGGTCGTGCAGGCGATCGAGCTCGGCGGCTGCCGGCCGCATCACCTCCAGGGCGAAGCGGTGAACCGTGTCGCGGACCGCCTGCATCTCGTCCGTGAGGCCGACATCGATGTCGAGAGCGGTCATGCGTCCCTTCCCCCGCTTGCGGTCGTGGCTCCGCCCGTCCCGCCGAGACGTTCGATCTCGACCCGGGTCCCCCGATCCGGACAGCCGGGCTCGCCCATCAGCAGGGTGGGCTGCAGCTGGAAGTAGCCGCCGGCCAGATGGATCGGGTTCATCGGGCTCGGCGTCAGCGATTGGTGCGACTTGCCGCCCCGGAACTGATAGGGCTCCCAGGCGTGATAGACGACGACCTGCTCCGGGCGCAGCGTCGGCGCCACCTTGGCCTGGACCTCGAACGATCCCACGTCGTTGTAGACGCGCACCCGTTCGCCGTCACGGATCCCGCGGGCCTCAGCGTCCCGCTCGCCGATGAAGATGACGGGCTCGCCGCGCTGCAGGTTGAGGAGGCTCCGGCTGTCCCGCCAGGAGGCATGGATGGACCAGCGGCTGTGGCCTCCGGTCATCTGCAGGGGATAGTCGCCGCCGAGCTTCGGGTTGTCCTTGTGGACGGGGAGCACTTCCCCCAGCTCGATGAAATACTCGTGATCGATGTAGAACTGCATGCGGCGCGTGAGGGTGGGCCAGGGCTCCTTCTTCTGAACCTGCCAGGTATTCGCCGTGATGGTTTCGTTCGGCTCGATGTCCGTGGCGTGACCAATCTGCGACGGGCTCATTCCCACGCCCGTGTAGCGCGCGTAGCCCTTCTCCTTGATCTCCTTCCAGGTCACGCCGCCGAGGTTCGTGGTGAGAGAGAGCATCTCGTCCAGGAACTCCTCGGTGTTGTTTTCGCGATAGCGGCCGCGGAAGGTGAATTCGTCGTAGACCTCGTCCAGGCGCCTCGTCTCGCCGGCGCGATCGACGAACCCGGTGATGCCCCGCTCCCTGGCCCGCTGCTGCACGGTCTTGAGGAAGAGGCAATGAAACTCCCAATCGGTTTTCGAATCGCCGAGGGGATCCACCGCGCGGGTCGTGACGTGGCCGAAGGGGGTGATGGGCGAGCCCCAGGTGATGTCGTCCTTCTCGTACCAGCCCGCCGCGGGAAAGACGAAGTCGCTGTAGCGCGCCGTGTTGCTGATGCGCCAGTCCACGGTGACGAGCAGGTCGAGCTTCGGGAGAAGATTGTCGATCACCCTGTCGTAGCCGCGAACGCGACGCAGCAGGTTCCCTCCCACCTCGAAGAGGATGCGCGTGGGCTGCGTGGGCACGACCTGCCAGCCCCTGGCCACGGCGTCGTCGTAGTATTCCGCGAACTCACGGGGTAGGGAGGGATCCCAGCGCTTGGCGCTGCCATAGAGCTCCTTGAGACCGCCGTACTCGTAGAGCCAGAGCGGTGTGGCGAGGTAGCGACCCTTCTTGTATTCCAGTTGACTCAGGGCCGCGAGCATCATCTCGCTCGAGTATCCGTCCCACTTCATCTTCGCCATGGCGGCCAGGGATCGCAGCCCCAGCGCCGCGAGACCGAGCCGGGGCGGCAACCTTCCGTCCGCCACCGCCAACGCGTCGGGGCCCGCGATCGAGAGGTAGGGGAAGGCGGCGATGCCGGCGCCCTTCTTCCCGATCTGGCCCGCCAGGGCAAAGGCGAGGATCATTCCCCGCTCCATCTCCATGCCGTGGTAGTACTTCGAGAAGTTGGTCTGGGTGATCGCGCTGGCGGCCTTCGCCGTGGCAAGGGCACGCGCGAGCCTGCGGACTCCGTCGGGGCCGCTTCCGGTGATCTGGGCAGCGGCTTCGGGCGTGTAGTCCGCGAGGCGCTCGCGCAGGAGAGCGAAGACCGGGGTAACCGCCACCTCACCGTCCCGGGTGCGGACGCGATGCTCCCCGTCGAGGCCGGGGTCGATCTCCCCGAGCGCCAGGGTCGAGCGCGGGGCGGCGACCACTTCACCCACCGCGCGGTCGAAGACGTAGAACGCGTCCTCACGGCCGTTCTCGACGAGGTCGCGCTCACGCAGGAAGAGGCCGGTGTCCTTGCGGACCAGGAACGGGAGGTCGGTCTGCTCGACGACGAAGCTCCGGTCGTAGATCCCCTCCTCGACCATCACCTGGGCGAGGGCGAGCCCGAAGGCGGCGTCGCTGCCCACGGCGACCGGGATCCACTCGTCGGCGTGCAGGCACGAGGCGTTGTAGTCCGGCGTGATCGCCACGACGCGCGCCCCGTGATAGCGGGCCTCGTTCACGAAGTGGACGTTGGGGATGTGGGTGTAGTTGGGGTTGCCGCCCCAGATCAGGATCAGGTCCGAGTAGAAGAGATCGTCGAAGGAGCCCGTGTAGCAGATCTTGCCGGTGGTGGCGGTGGCTCCGGGGTAGTGGTCGCCGATCTCCGTATTGGTCTCGAGCATCGGGGTGTCGAGAACGGATACCGTACGCGTCAATCCCAGGCCGTGGCAGCCGTTGGTGACGGCGCTCCCCATGTCCCAGAGGATCGAGCCGGGGCCGTCCTCGACGAGGACGTCGATGGCGGCGTCCGCCACCTGGCGCAGCCCCTCTTCCCAGGTGATGCGCTTCCACTGCCCGGAGCCGCGCGGGCCGACACGTTGCAGCGGGTAGAGGATGCGGGACGCGTCGTGCATGCGGTCGCTGTAGCAGGCGCCCTTCTGGCAGCCGCGCGGGTTGAAGTCGGGCACTCCGTCGTGGGTCTGCGGATAGTCGGCGACCTGCTCTTCGCGCCAGACCACCCCGTCCTTGACGTATACGTTCCACGCGCAGCCGCGCTGGAAGGCGCAGTTGACGTAGTGGGTGCCCTTGGCGACGGAGTCCCAGACCCAGCGCCGGCGGTAGACGTCCTGCCAGCTGCGGTACGCGGGACCGGCCCCGGCCGGCGCGGCGGTCCGCGCGCTGCCGCTCGCCCCGGGCGCCCGGAGCGTGAGCTGCCCCAGGGAGAGCACGGCGACGGCGCCGCCGGCTCCCGCGAGAAAGGCGCGTCGGCTGAGGCGACCGCCGCCGCTCGCTGTGTCGCTCATCTTCGCTTCGACTCCGGACTCCGCGCGGCGTCGCAGGCGACCCTGCGCCCCACGCTGCCGCGACCCGACCGCTTTTCAAGCCGCCGGCACCCCTCCACGTCCGCCCTTGCCCTCGGCCGGGCGTGGGCTAAATGTCTGTTCTATAGGATAAACAAATATTCGTCCATGCGAGAGACGCTCCCCAAAACGCCCGCCGCAGCAAGGGAAACCCGGACGGCTCGCGCCGCCCAGGCCGAGCGCACCGCCTTCACCGAGAAGGCGATCCTCGACGCCGCCGAACAGGTCTTCGCCCGTCGCGGGCTCGAGGGCACGCGCGTCCGGGAGATCGCCGGTGCGGCCGGCGTGAACGGGGCCACCCTCTACAACTACTACCCCAGCAAGACCGCTCTCTACGAGGCCGTGCTCGACCGCGGCGTGCAGCCGCTCATCGCCCTCATGGAGGGCTACGCCGCCGGACCCCGCGAGCTCGAAACGACGCGCACGCTCGTGGCCGAGGTGATGAGCCAGCTCTCCCGGCACCCCCACTTCGCGCGGCTCATCTATCTCGAGGCGATGGCCGAGGGCGACTACGTCCCCACGCTGTCGAGGAAGTGGTTCCGCCCGGTGGTAGACGGCATCCTCCGCGAGCTCCGGGGCGGCCCCGTGCCCGCGGAGTTCGGGCAGGGACTGCACCCGCTGGTCGCCGCCCTCTTCCTCCACCTGTCCTTCGGACACTTCGCGATGGCGCCGCTGCTCCGGGAGATCTTCGACGTCGACCCCCTGTCACCAGCGGGCGTCGAGCGACAGACGCGATTCATCGATGCGCTCATCCTCCAGCTGTTCCCGCAGCTGACGAACGGTCGCGGCGGGGAGAGCGAAGGAAAAGGCGCCGGATAGCAAACCGGTTCGGTATCGGGAAAACGACGATCAGGGAGACGAAAAGATGGCCGAAGAGAGCTACGACGCGATCGTGATCGGCAGCGGCCCGGGCGGGGCCGCCTGCGCGACCCTGCTCCAGAAGCGGGGGATCCGGACGCTGCTGATCGAGAAGAACGACTTCACCGGCGGCAAGATGGTGAGCATCGAGAAGGACGGCTACGCCTACGACCTGTTCCCCCACGGCCAGGTCCCCATGCGCGGCTCCGCCTTCGAGCCCATCTTCGCCGAGCTCGGCGTCAGCGACGATTTCCAGCCCGCCCTCGAGCCTGACGACGACCGCGAGATCATCAAGATCGCCTACCGCAAGCGCGGCTGGGACGAGTACCGCATCGCCTCCCAGGGGCAGGCGATGGCCGACCCTACGCCCTTCTTCCAGCTGTGGGACATCGACGCGGAGGCGCAGCGGAAGACGGTCGACTTCATGGCCGGGCTCGTCGCCATGACCGAGGCGGAGATCGACGGGTTCGACAACGTCAGCATGCACGAGTTCCTGAGCGGAAAGGACCTCCCCTACGAGCTCTACAGCTACCTCGCCTTCCACGCCAACGCCTCGCTGGCCGAACCCATCGACCTGGTTTCGGCCTCGGAGCAGATCCGCATCATGCGGCACATGATGCTCCAAGGCGGGGGCGGCCAATACAAGGGAGGCTTCGGCACGCTGGCCAAGGTGATGCTGCGCGAATTCGAGAAGAACGGCGGAACCTTGATCCGCGACAACCGGGTGGAGAAGATCCTCGTCGAGGACGGCGGGGTCACGGGCGTGGTGAGCGCCAAGGGCAGCTTCCGCGCGCCCATCGTGGTGAGCAGCGCCGGCCTCCAACCGACCGTGCTCAAGCTCGTGGGCGAGGAGCACTTCGACCGCAGCTACGTGAACTACGTCAAGGGGCTGGTTCCCGGCTGGGCCTTCACCAGCGTCCGCTACTTCCTCGAGAAGCCGGTGATGGACGTCGCCATGTACGTCGCCTACGCGGACGAGAGCTGGATCGACATGGAGCGCTACGCCCGCATGCGGGAGGGCCACATCCCCGAGGAGGTCATCCTCTTCATGGTCAACCACTCCTTCTACGACGAGAACGCGGCCCCGCCCGGCAAGCAGGTCCTGGTCTCCGGCACCATCTGCTCCCCCGACCCCGAGGCCAAGGAGATCGAGGGGCTCTGGCGCGTGATGGACGAGCAGATGCAGCGTTTCTTCCCGGAGATCTGGGCCGCCACGGAGCGCCGGGACTACTCGGGCCCGAAGGACATCTGCACCCTGACTCGCGACAGCGTGCTGCCCGGGCAGGGGGGCGAGTGCGTCGGTCTGGGTCAGGTGGTGGGGCAATGCGGCAAGCTCAAGCCCTCGGTCGACGCCCCGATTCGCGGCCTCTACTACGCGGGTGCGGACGCCGGCGCGGCCGGAATGGGCACCCACCAGGCCGCTGGCTCGGGCGCCGAGGTGGCCCGCCTCGTCGTCCACGAGTGCAACAGACAGCGCAAGATGCGGTAGGGAATCGGGGAGGGTAACGGACGC
>JAOTUO010000102.1 GCA_029863845.1 Myxococcales bacterium | reverse complement strand
CTTTTCGTGCAGCCGCGGACGCGGCCCCTGTCGATGGTGATGCGGCGGTGCCCGGTTCCGATCGACGTGGCGTTCCTCGACGCCGAGGGGCGCGTGGTCGCGATCCACGCGATGGCCCCCGAGCGCCCGCGGGCACCCGGTGAGTCGGCCGCGGTGTACGAGGCGCGCCTGCCGACCTACGCGAGCGGGGCGCCGGCGCGGTTCGCGGTCGAGACGGCGGGGGGGCGTCTCGGCGAGCTGGGCCTCGCGGTGGGAGACCGCCTCGTCTTCGACGCCGAAGGCCTGGCCCGCCGCGCCCGTTGATCGCGATGGGCCGCAACCCGCCGCAATCCGCCTCAGCCCGCGATCAGCATGCCGCCGTCGACGGGGAGGACGTGTCCCGTCACGAGGTCCGAGCCTGCGACCAGGCTCAGGATGGCGTCGGCCACATCCTCCGCCTCGCACACCTTGCCGAGGGCCGCCCGCTGCTCCATCCCCTGCTTGATGACGTCGTAGACGGGGCCGAGGCCGGCCTTCAGCCACGCGCCGGCGATGAAGCCCGGCGCGACGGCGTTCACGCGGATCTTCGGCGCCAGCACGCGCGCGAGCGTGAGCGTGAGGTTGTTCAGCGCCGCCTTGGAGGCGGCGTACGGAATCGAGCTTCCGATCCCGATGATCCCCGCGATGCTCGAGACGTTGACGACCTCGCCGCCCCCCGACGCTTCGATCGCGGGCCGGGCGGCGCGGACCATCTGGAAGGGGCCCTTGAGGTTGACGGCGAGGATCCGGTCCCAGTCGTCGTCGCTCACCCGCTCGAGCTCCGCATGCGGGATGAAGCTCGTGGTGCCGGCGTTGTTCACCAGCAGGTCGAGCCGCCCGAACTCGCGCACCGCGGTCTCCACCATCGCACGGCAGGCGGCGTCGTCCGCCACGTCGCAGCGGTGCGGGACGCCCTTCACGCCGAGCGCCGACACCTCGGCCGCCGCCTTCTCGGCCGCCTCCTGGGAGCGGCTGTAGTTCAGCAGCACCGCGCAGCCGCGTCGCGCCAGCGCGAGGGAGGTGGCCCGTCCCACGCCGGTGCCGGCACCGGTCACGATCGCCGCCTTGCCCATCAGATCCATGCTCCCCCCTTCTCCCCCGCCGCGGTCTTGCCCGCTTCCGACTCAGGATAGGCCGATTGGACGGTGATGGGTCGAGGCGGGACCGTCGGGGATCCCGCAGCGAAATCAAGCGCAGCCAAACCAATCTTCGCAAGGCGGCGCAGCCGCCGCGCAGTGAGCCGAAGGTGAACGAAGCACCCCAGGGAATGGCCGAGCCATTCGCGGAGGGGTCCCCGACGGTCCCGCCGGCGTCAGCGCAGGTTGCGCTCGCGGAGTAGCTGCCACAGGACCGGCCAGCCGAGAAGCAGCGGGTGGCGTCGCTGCCGCGCCGTGAGCTGGACCGGCCTCCCGGTGTGGCGCTCGAGCTTCCAGAGCGCGTAGGGCAGCCAGTCCCCGAAGGTGAAGGCGGTCTTGATCTGCGCGGCGAAGGTGACGAGCTTCGCCAGCCGCCGCCGCAGCGGCCAGACCCGCCGCACCCGGCGCCGCCGCGCCGTCTCCAGCGTGACGTAGACGGTCTCGCCCTCGATCCGACACGCCAGCCGGCCGCGGCCCGCGAGGTCCTCTAGGCCGGCCCGGGCCGCGCGATCGAAGCGCTCGGGCGCTGCGAGGTAGATCGCGCGGATCGTGGCCGGCCCTTCCGCGCGCATCTCGGCGGCGTAGGTTTCCCGGAAGGCCCGCTGCCAGAACTCCGCGGGGCGCACGCGCTGCGCGCCCCCGGCGTCGGGCAGTAGCGGCAGGATCCACTCGAGGGCGGAGAGGACCGAGCGCGCGGCCGCGCCGACGAGGGCCTCCCGGGCCGCGGCGTCGCGCACGTAGGCGGCGCGCAGAGGCTGGCAGAAGCGCGCCCAGAGGTGGGAGCGGAGGCTCCGCGTTCCGACGCCGCGCGCGAGGTCGCGGAGCGAGATCACCGCGTACTTGGCGCGCAGCCGACCCGCCGGCGTCTCGACTTCGAGGTAGAAGACGTTGGGGGGGAGCAGGGCGTTCGCAACGGCCAGGACGCGCGACGCGCTGGCGGGGCGGTAGGTATCGACCACCACGTAGAAGTCGAGCACCCCTTCGAGCGTTCCCGTGCGCAGGCAGGAGCCGTAGAAGACGACGGCGGCCACGGGGTCGTCGCCGCAGCGGCGCCGGATCTCGCCCACCAGCGGCCGGGCCGCCTCGGGGAAGGGCGCCGCGAGCTCGTCGCCGACGAGCGCAGCGAGCGCCTGGGCTCCTTCGCCCACCGGCCTTCAGGCGCGGACGAAGGTGATACGCCGGTCGGCCGAGAGCGTGACGGACTCGTCGGACACGGCGCCGAAGATCTCGCCGTCGATGGTGTAGCCACAGTCGAAGTAGAGCTCGGCCTGCTCGACGTTGCGGCTGGTGTAGCCGGCCTCGGGCGTGACGCCCCGCCCGGGGCGGCCGGCCATGATGGCGGGGAACGAAGTGGCCTTGCGGGCGGCTTTGTGCGCGATGCTCGTGAAGCGGACGCCCCCGCTCTCCTTGCCCCAGAACGGGTTCATGCGCATGAAGAGGCGATCGAGCGACGAGGCGATCAACAGCATGAACTCGCCGTGGGGCACCATCTTCCCGTCGAGATAGACCTGCGCCTTGTCCGGCGCGAGGATGCCGTCGCGCCCCTGAAACACCGCGCGCAGGGCGAGTCCGGCCGTGACCAGCCCGGGGCCGAACACGCCGTGGTTGAGCCCGGACGGGAACGACCGGTGGGTCAGCCCGATCGCCCGGCGGATCATGCCCGCGCCGAAGAACATCCCGTACTGCACGTCGCGGCGCGTCCTGGACTCGACCCGCAGCAAGGGCCGCTTCACGAGCCGCTCGGCGAGCGTTCCCTGCTGCACCGCCTGGAGCAGATCGGCCACGCCCCGAACCGGGTCGCGGCGGGCGCCGAAGTCGAGCGCCGTCATGTTGGTGCGGCCGCCGCGCAGCGGTGCGATCAGCGGCAGCCGGTCGAAGGGCCGCCGCTCCAGGATCTCCGTCAGCGCGTGTTGGAGCGTGCCGTCGCCGCCGTTGATGATGAGCAGGTCGACGCGGTTCCTCGCGAGATCGGCGATGGCTTCCGGCAGCACCCCGGTGCTCCCCGTCTCGACGTGAAGCGTGTCGGGGTGGTCGCTCAGCAGGGCCAGCATCCGCGCGACCTGGCGTTTGCTCCGGCCGGCGCGCAGGTTGTTGAGAAGGGCGACTTGCACGGTTTCGACTCCTGCGAGACTTCGTGGCGGAGCGCTGCGCGCTCCCCTGGAGCCTCGCGATTAACCGGGGGACGCCTCTCCACTCACTCGGCGGTCGGCGGCGAGAACATTACAGCAATGGGCAGGCGACGGGTAGCGGATACGCAACTAAATCTATAAGTATCTGAAATCACTGTATTTTCGTTTCCAAATCCGAGCGCTCCGCCAGCGCGCGGGAGGCCAGGGCGAGGTCGGCCGGCCGATCCACGTCGATGGCCGCCTCGGGGTAGGGGAGGGCGATCGGACGGATCCGCGCGCCCGCGGCGCGGGATATGCGGTCGAAGGCGGCGTCGAGGTCGAGGCGATGCAGCGCGAAGAGCAGCAAAGTCGCCGGGCCGAGGGCGCCCACCAGGCGCCAGGGCTGCTTGCGGAAGCGCTCGGCGCGAACCCAGAAGGCGGCGGCGCGCCGGGCCTCCGGCGTCCGAAACGCAAAGAGGTTCGCGCCCTTGTAGCCCCCCCCGCGCAGCCGCAGGAAGGTCCGGGTGGCGTCGGGGAAGCGGGAGCGCACGACCGTTTCGGCCACGAGGCCCACCAGGGCATCGGCGCTCTCCGACGCGCTCGCCTCCGCGAAGTGGTCGATCATCTCGGACCTGAGCAAGACGTGGTCCGCCGTGGCCACGAGAACCGGCTCGCCGCGGGCGGGGCCCTCCAGGACGTCGACCACGCTGCGGCTCGGCGTCGCCAGGCTCGCGTGCAGGGTGAGTGCGCCGTCGGCGACCAGTCGGCCCAGCTCGGGGACCGCCTCCAGCGCCGCCGGCTCGTCGATGGTCACCAGGAGGCGACCGATGCGCTTCGCGGCGCGCATGGCGCGCACGACCCGCAGGAGCATCGGGACCCCGTTCACGTCGATCAGCGCACGGTGCTGCGCCCCCCAGACGCCGGCGAGGGCATCGCTCGCGGGTCGCCGGCCCGCCAACACGAGGCCGGTGAACATGACGGGCTAGGCCACGTCCTGTGCCGAGGCGTCGATGCGTCGCGCGCGGCCGTCCTCGATGCGGTAGATGCGGTGGGCCACGCCCGTGAGCGCCGGCTGGTGCGAGATGGCGACGACCGTCACCCGCCCGCGCAGGCGCTCCACCGCCTCCCACACGGCGGCCTCGTTCTCGGGGTCGAGCGCCGCGGTGGCCTCGTCGAGGATCAGCAGCTTCGGCTCGTGCACGAGAGCGCGCGCGATGGCGATGCGCTGGCGCTGGCCGCCCGAGAGGAGCGTGCCGCGCTCGCCCACGCTCGAATTCACCCCGTCGGGCAGCTCGGAAACGAACTCCCAGGCGCCGGCGTCGCGCAGGGCGGTCTCGACCCGGTCCGGCTTGATCTCCGGATCGCCCAGCGCGACGTTCATCACCACGGTGTCGTGCAGCAGCAGCGTCTCCTGCGGCACGTAGCCCAGGATCCGGCGCCACAGCCGCATGTCCAGCTCCGGCAGCGGGACGCCGTCGACCCGCACCGAGCCGGCTTCCGGCTGCACGAGACCGGTGATGAGGTCGACGATCGTGGTCTTGCCGGCGCCGGAGGTGCCGAGGATGGCGGTGATCTCGCCGGCCGGGATCTCGAGCGAGAGCCCGTCGAGCACGGGCCGCTCGTCGTAGACCATCCGGACGTCCTCGAGCGCGATGCCCGTCTCGAGGGTCGGGACGCGCTCACCCCCCACCGGCTCGCTCTCGGCCTGCGCCTGATCGAGCATGCCGTGCAGCGACCACAGCGCGCTGGCTTCGGAGAGCATTGCCTGCCACTTGAGCTGCATCTTGTTGGCCGAGCTCAGCATGCGCACGAAGACGAGGCCGAGCACCGTGAGCGAGGACACCGGCATCTTCAGGAACTCGATCCCCACCCACAGGCCCCCGCAGATGAACACGACCACGAAGGGCTCTTGCAGCGCGTGCAGCGCCTCCTTGCTCAGGACCAGTCGGCGCAGCTGGCGGTTGAGCCTGCGCGTCTCGTTCTCGAGCAGGGGACCTACCCGCTCCTCGCGCCCCGTGGCCTTCAGCAGCTTCACGGCCTGCAGGGTGTCGATGAGCCGCGCGATCAGCGACTTTAGAAGCTGTGTCTGGCGCCGGCCCGCCCGGGAGGCCACGCGCACCAGCGAGCTCAGCGCGCCCATCGTGATGACGCCGGCGAGCAGCGCGCCGAGCGTCGCCTGCCACGAGACCGCGAACGCGATCCCCGCGTAGAGGACCACCTGGATTCCCGCCGTGACGGCCAATGCGAGGGCGTAGTAGGCGAGCGACGCCCGGTTGGCCTCGGTGGCCACGGCGTTGGCGGCCGCTCCGACCGGCTGGCGGGTGAAGTAGGTCCAGCGGGTCGCGAGCAGCGCGCGCAGCAGTTCCAGGCGCAGGTCGGTGGCGATGTGGGCGACCGTGTAGCCGACCTGACGCTTGGACAGCACGATCAGCCCCGCCTTCGCGACGATGGCCACGATGATGATGGCGATCAGGGCGCCAAGGGTCGGCTCGATGCCGAGGCCCGTCAGCGTGCGCTCCACCGTGCGCTCGAGCTCCGAGGGCTCCTTGACGCCTTTGCCGGCGGGGTCTCCCCCGGCGACGAGGCTCAGCATCGGCAGCATCGTGGTCACGCCGATTCCGTCCACCACCGCCGCGAGCAGGAGGCATGCCAGGACGGTCAGGCTCTCCCACGGATAGGCGCGGGCGAAGTAGCGCAGGATTCGCATTCTGTGACCTGTGCCCCATCGCCCGCCTCGGGGCGGTCGATCCCGGCTGCGGTTTCGCGGAGGACGCTCCGTATAGCGAAGCCCCGCCCGCCCTCGGGGGTATCGGCATCCGGAAAATAGGGTGAACCCCCCCCGGCATTCAAGCTCTCGGGTCGCCGGGCGCCGTCGCGGGTGGCCGCCGCGACCTCGCAGGGTGTCGCGGATCGACGCGGATCCGCCGGCGTCTTCGAGGCGCCCTTCGAGCGGGCGCGGGCCAGCGCGCCACCACTTCCCTAGCTTGTAGCGTCCCGTCGCGCCCGCTTGCGGGCTCGCGCGGGGTCCAGGGGTGGCGAGATGCGGCGGGAGATCTTCGGCGAGGAGCACGACCTGTTCCGGGCGCAGTTCCGGCGCTTTGCAGAGGCGGAGATCGAGCCCCGGATCGCCGACTGGAACGCCCGGGGCGTGACGGACCGCGAGACCTGGCGGCGGGTCGGCGAGGAGGGTTTCCTCGGCGTCACGGCCCCCGAGGAGTACGGCGGCGCCGGCGCCGAGTACACCTACGCCGCCATCATCCACGAGGAGCTCGCGCGCATCCGGGCCCACGCGCTCATGGTGGCGCTGCACTCCGACATCTGCATGCCCTACCTGATCGCCTACGGCGCGGCGGAGCAGAAGTCCCGCTACCTGCCCGGCGCCGTCTCCGGCGAGATCATCCTCGCCATCGCCATGACCGAGCCGGGCGCCGGCTCGGACCTCGCGGGCGTGCAGACGCGCGCGATCCGCGATGGCGACCACTACGTGCTGAACGGCGCCAAGACCTTCATCTCGAACGGCCAGATCGCCGACCTCGTGATCGTCGTGGCGAAGACCGACCCCGACGCGGATCCCGGCCATCGCGGCATGACCCTGTTCCTGGTGGAGGCCGACACACCGGGCTTCGTGCGGGGACGCAACCTCGAGAAGCTCGGCCTCAAGGGACAGGACACGAGCGAGCTCTTCTTCCAGGACTGCCGCGTACCGGCGGCGAACCGCCTGGGCGAGGAGGGGCAGGGCTTCAAGCTGCTGATGCAGCAGCTCCAGCAGGAGCGGCTCTCCATCGCCGACGGGTCGATCGCCTCCTGCCGCCGCTCCCTCGACGACACGCTCGCGTACGTGAAGGAGCGGCGCGCGTTCGGGCAGCCGATCGGCGCGTTCCAGAACACCCAGTTCCGGCTGGCCGAGCTGGCCACGGAGGTGGAGATCGGCCAGGCCTTCGTCGACAAGCTGATCGCCGCCCACGTGCGCGGCGAGGAGATCGTCAAGGAGGTCAGCATGGCCAAGTGGTGGGTCACCGACCTCCAGAAGCGGCTCACCAGCGAGTGCCTCCAGCTGCACGGCGGCTACGGCTTCATGAGCGAGTACCCGATCTCCGGCGACTACGCCGACGCCGCCGTCCAGAGCATCTACGCGGGCAGCAACGAGATCATGAAGGTCATCATCGCGCGTCGCCTCGGTCTCGCATAGGCCCGCGCGTGATCCGGCGCGCCACGACCGCCGCGCTGGCGGCCTGCCTGCTGGCGCCCGCCGCCGGCGGGACGTTGCTCCGCGCCGAGCGCATCTCGGAGGAGACCGCCCCGGACCTTCTCATCGGGGGTCCGGACGCGATCGGCGGCGTCGGGGACTGGTACCTCGCCAACGACGTGGTCGAGGTCATCGTGGACGACCCCGGCCGGCGCCACGCCAAGCTCAACTCCGGCGGCACGATCGTCGACGTCGGGCTGCGCGACCGCCGCGGGGAGGATCAGTTCGCGCGGCTGTTCCCGATCGCGAACATGGACCAGAAGGTCGCCGTCGGCTACGACGCGATCTCGGCCCGGGTGGACGACGAGGCGGGCTGGGCGCGCCTCGTCGTCACGTCGTCGGGGATCCGCTCCTTGCCGCGCGCGACCGGGCTCTGGCGCCGGCTCGACCCCATGGTTCCGGAGCCCGCCGCGGTGCGCGACGTGCGCGTCGAGACGGAGTACGCGGTATTCCGCGGGGAGTCCTTTGTCCGCATCACGACGACGCTCCGCAACGAGGGGCGGGCTCCCGCGCCCCTCTTCGCCTACGGCGACGTCTGGATGCGCGGGGGGCGGGGACCGCGCTCCTTTGTCGGCAACGCGCTCGCCCCGGAGCGCTCGGTCGGGTACCACCACAAGAGCTTCGACCGCACCAACGTGGCTGCGGCCGGCGACGCCATGGTGGCCTTCACCCACGTCGTCGTGCCCGGCGTGCGGCACTTCCCGCCCATCGGCTACGCGATCGTCGCGCCCGAGCGGGCGGCGCGGGGCCTTCCGAGCTTCGGCGTCACCGGGGAGCACGTCACCTTCATCAACGCGTTCACCTTCGACCCGGACTGGGACGCGCTGAGCCTGTGGCGCATCGCGCAGGCCACGCAGCAGACGCTGGCGCCGGGCGAGGCCTGGACCCTCCGCCGGCGTTTGCTCGTCGTCGGATACCCCGACGCGGCGTCCGCCACCGACCGGATCTTCCCCTGGCTCGGAGTCGCCGACGGGAGCAGCGGCATCGTGGGGCGCTGCGAGCCCCCGGGCGTCGCGTGCGCCGTGCACGTCCACGCCGCCGACTCGGGGGCGCCGGTCACCCAGATCCTGGCGACGACCGAGGGGCCGGACGCCGGAAGCTTCCGCGCCGTCCTGCCGCCGGGGGACTACCGCCTGGTGCTGCGCGCTCCCCAGCGCCCGCTGCGGGAGATCGCGGTGTCCGTTTCGGACGGGCGCTTTACGGAGGTGCCGCGGCAGCGGTTGGAGGAGCCGAGCTGGCTCGTCTTCGACCCCGCGTTCGCCGACGGCGGGCCGGGTCGCATCGCCCTGGGCGGCGTCGGCGGCGCGCCGGCCCCCGTCTTGGGTCCGGAGCTGCTCGACTTTCGCATCGACGGCGTGCCCGGCGAGAGCGGCACCGAGACGCGCGATCTCCACTTCGCCGGCGCACCGGGCGATCCCCGGCGCGTCGCCCTGCCGCCGGGGCGCTACCGGCTGGTCGCGACGCGCGGCCTCGAGTACGACGCCGCGCAGGTCGAGGTCCGGTTGCAGGGCCCGGGACACGAGGTTCGCGTGCCGCCCTTCGCGCTGGCCCGCGTCGTCGATCCGGGCCCGGCCCTCAGCGCGGACCTCCACGTGCACGCCCAGGCCAGCGATGACTCGGCGATGACGAACGCGGCGCGCCTGCGCAGCATGCTCGCCGAGGACCTCGACGTGATGGTCAGCTCCGACCACGACCATCTCGGCGACTTCGGGCCGGCCCTCGACGCCCTCGGGGTCCGCCATCGCATCCGCGTGATCCAGGGCGTCGAGGTCACGAGCAGCACCCCGAGCCCCGCGGCCCTCTGGACCATCGGCCACAGCAACGCGTGGCCGCTTCGCTACCGGCCCTTCGCCCACCGGCGCGGCGCGCCGCCCAGCCAGAACCTCCGCCTCGCCGATCTCTACGCGCTGCTGCGGAGTGTCTACGGCGCCGAGGTCGTGCAGCTCAACCACCCGCGCGGAAAGCACCCGGACGCGGTCCAGGAGGACGCCTACTTCACGCACCTGGGCTCGGCCGGTAAGGCCTACGATCCCTCCCGGCCGCTCACGCAGGCGCACAACGCGCTCCTGCTCGAGCCGGCGGGCGACGGGCGCACGCGCGCGATCGATTTCGACGCCGTGGAGCTCATGAACGGCGCCAAGCCTCACCACTATCGGCTCGTTCGCCGCGACTGGTACGCGCTGCTCGACCAGGGCTTCCGCCGCACGGGCACGGCGAACTCCGACACGCACGGGCCCGACGAGCTCGCCGCCTATCCCCGCAACTACGTGTACGTCGAAGACGGTGCGGAGGCGTGGGACGAGTCCGCGTTCAGCACGGCGATCCGGGACGGTCGCGTCTTCGGCACGAACGGCCCGCTGATCCGCCACTTCCGCGTCAACGGCGGCCGCATGGGCGACCGGGTGGACGCGCGCGACGGGACGGCCCGGGTCGAGTTCGAGGTGGCGGCGGCCCCCTGGGTCCCCGTGGACGAAGTCCGGCTGGTGGTCAACGGGGAGGTCGAGCGCGTCTATCCGCTCGACCCGCGAGCAACCGACCCGACCCGGATCGCCGAGCACGTGGCCCTCGACCTGGAGCGCGACGCCTACGTCACCGTCGAAGCGGGCGCGCCCCTCGACGTCGATCCCGCCGCCTGGATCGCCGCGCACCCCGGACTCTACACCGAGGCGATCGCGCCCGGGTTCGTGCCGGCCGCCTTCACCAACCCGATCTTCGTCGACGTCGACGGCAACGGCCGCTTCGATGCGCCCGGCCTGCCGGGGCCGCGGAGCCCCGCGCTGCCGCGCGGCGTAGGTTGGCTGCTGGCAGCGGCGGCGATCGCCGCGGTGGCGCTGCTGGTGCGTCGGCGGCGGGCCCGCGAGCAGGGTCCCTGAACCGGAAACCCGAGGGAGGACGCATGCGACTCGTGCCTCGGCGTTGATCCGGTCCCGAAGGCGGTCGCGGACGCCGCGGCGTCCGCCGCTCAGGCCGGGGCACCCGCGGGCGCGGGATTGTGCTCGCGGCGCGTGCGCACCACGTAGTTGCCCCGCTTCTCGTCGAAGTCGAGGTCGATCAGCCCCTGCTTGTGCTGGTCCTCCAGCATCGCGGTGAAGGAGACGTAGCCGTAGTACTCCTCGTTGAAGCCGGGAAAGACGCGGCGGATCGCCTGCTTGACCATCGAGCCCCACACGGTGTCGTAGTCCTTTTCCAGGGAGCGCACGATCTCGAGTACGCGCTCCGATGCCTCGTCGCGCTTGTTGGCCGCCGGCGCCGCCTTCGCCCTCGTCGGCCTCGGCTTCTCGGACGTGCGCACCAGGTCGTCGTAGTAGAGGAACTCGTCGCAGCTTCCGATCAGCAGGTCCGACGTGGAGCTCTTCACGCCGCAGCCGATCACGCGCTTCTGGTTCTCCTTGAGCTTCGCCGCCAGCGGCGAGAAGTCGCTGTCGCCGGAGATCAATGCGAACGAGTCGATGTGCGGCTTCTGGTGGCAGAGGTCCAGCGCATCGACGACCATGTGGATGTCGGCGCTGTTCTTGCCGCTCGCCTTCGACTGGGGAATGTCCACCAGCTCGACGCCGTGCGAGTGGAACTCGCGTACGGCGTCTCGGTACTTGCCCCAGTCGCAGTAGGCGCGCTTGTAGACGACGCGCCCCTTCTCGAGCAGGCGTCGCAGCACCAGATCGATCTTGAAGCCGCCCTTGCGCATGCCGCGCACGCCGATGGCGAGGTTCTCGTAGTCCACGAACACGGCGATCAGCGGTTCTTCAGCCACGGACGCTTCCTTTCCTCGGGCGACCGGAGTCGTGGTGGGGAGGTGTCGGAGTTGCCGGTGTCGTCCGGGCCCCCGAAGCCGTAGCCTTCGAGATCGTCGGCGGTGGCCACGCGGTTCGCGTCCGTGCTCTCGCTGTCCCGCTCTACCCGCTTCTCGCGCTTCGCGGCGGCCTTCTCCGCCTTCCGGACCTCACGTTGGCGTTTGAGGACGGCGGTCCTGCTCTTTCTCGCCATGACTTCCTTCCTTTCTTCCCCCGGGGGGAGAAGATCTCTCCCCTCCGTCCGGCGCTGGCGGAGCGGCGCACCAGGCGGCGCGTACCGGCTCGCTCGAGGGGAGGCCGCACATCGTAACCGGAGTCGCGCTCCGGGTCACGTCTCCGGCGGCAGATCCTCACAGATGTATGGGCATTCCACTGATGTCCAGCCGGCGAGGTCCGGCCGCGTTTCAGATGTCGGTTGGGTCGTGCAGGGGCGGCTGCGGAACGGGCTCTCCCTCGCGCTGGGCGCGGCGGATGCTGGCCACGAGCTCGAGGGCCCTCGAGACGAAGACGAGGCCGATCAGCACGTTGACCAGGAGGAAGATGGCGTTCACCGAGAAGGCGTAGGCGAGCAGGGCGTCGCGCGGTCCGAACTCCTCGAACAGGGCCGCCCACGCCAGCTCGCGGGTGCCGAAGTTCCCCAGCGTCGGAATCAGGAACGAGAGGTAGACGAGGGGGATCCGGGCGGCGAGCGCGCCCCAGCCGATCGGCACGCCGAAGGCCCGCGACGCCAGTCCCTGGACCAGGATGTCGAAGACCGAGAGGCCCACGAAGCCCAGGAAGAAGAGCCGGACGTCCCGGGCCTGGAAGCGCTGGAGCCAGATCCGGAGCCGCGTGATTCCGAGCACCTTCACCGGACGCGTGAGCGAGACGCGGATCGCGACGCCGACGGCCACGACGAGCGTCCACGCGATGCCGATCGCGATCACCACCGAGCGGTTCTCGGCGGCGCCGCCCTCGACGAAGGGAAGCGCGACGGTCATCTGCAGCAGCATCACGACCGAGTGTATGGCGACCGGAAGCATGACGGCGGAGACGAGCGTGGCGAGGCGCCCGCCGGCCAGCTGGACCAGCCCCAGGAAGAAGGTGGCGTCGGAGAGCGGGTTGCTGACCGCGCGCAGCAGCTCCGAGCCGCCGCGGATCGCCATCACCGAGCGGTACGGCACCCGCACGACGAAGCGTCGCACGGCCTCGGCCTGCAGCCAGGTCCAGACCACGAAGAAGCCGAGTCGGTCGGCCACCGCCAGCGCGACGAAGAGCGGCGCGTTCGCCTGCGCGATGGCCGCCCACAGGCGTTGCCAGTCGGTCGCCCAGCCGAACACGTAGGCGAGCAGCGCCGCCGAGACGATCCAGGGCAGGATGTGGCGCCAGCGCGTGACGAGCTGCCCGAGCATGGAC
>JAOTUO010000400.1 GCA_029863845.1 Myxococcales bacterium | reverse complement strand
CCGCCAGTCGAGGTATCTACTTGTAGAGGCCCTCGCGGGTGATGGCGAGCTGGCGGGCCGTCACGGTGCGGCTGCCGTTGTTGCCCTCGAGCGCGCGGCGGATGAGCCAGGCCTCGATGCGGCCCAGCGTCTCGCGCAGGCTCTCGTTCGCAAAGGCATTGGCCTCGATCGGCTCGAGCACGCCCGAGAGCCGGTTTGAGAAATGACCGGCGGTGAGCGGCTCGCCGGGCCGGGAGAGCGCGAGCGCGCGCTGGATCTCGTTCTCCAGCTCGCGCACGTTTCCCGGCCAGCGGTAGGCCTGGAGCAGGTGCGCGGCCTCCGGCGAGAGCCGGACGCCCCGCTTGCGCTCGCGCCGCCCGTGCAGGGCGAGGAAGTGCTCGGCGAGGAGGAGGAGGTCGCCGGGGCGATTGCGCAGCGGAGGGACGTGAATGGGGAAGACGGCGAGGCGGTAGTAGAGATCCTCCCGGAAACCCTGTCCCACGGTCTCGCGCCACAGATCGCGGTTGGACGCGGCGATCACGCGCACGTCCACGCGACGGGCCCGCGTGCCGCCGAGGGGTCGCACCTCGCGCTCCTGGAGCACCCGCAGCAGCTTCGCCTGGAAGGGCCCCGACGTCTCGCAGACCTCGTCGAGGAAGAGCGTGCCACGATCGGCGCTCTCGAAGAGTCCCTTGTGGTCGCGATCGGCGCCGGTGAAGGCGCCACGGGCGTGTCCGAAGAGCTCGCTCTCCAGCAGCGTGTCGGGGAAGGCGGCGCAGTTGAGGGCGACGAAGGCTTGCCGCCGACGTGGGCTGCCGTCGTGGATCGCCCGCGCGATCAACTCCTTGCCCGTGCCCGTCTCTCCCGTGACGAGGACCGTCGCCCGCGAGCGGCTCGCGCAGTCGACGAGGGCGAACGTCTCCTGCATCTCGCGGCTGTCCCCGATGATGCTGCGCGGATTCCGCGCGCCCCCATCGGTCGGCCCGGCGATTGCCTCCAGCCGCTGGACGAGCTCCGCCGCCGACGCCGTCGCCTCGCGCAGCAGCACGTCAGCCGCCCCGGCGGCACGCAGGGCGGCGACGCTCTCGACCTCGCCCGCGTCGATCCGCACCAGGAGCGGAGGTCGGCCCGGGAGGCCGCGCAGGGCCTCGAGGGCGGGGACGGCCGCCTTGGGCTCGGGCATGTCGATGACGACCGCGTCGAGGCCCTCGAGCCGAAGCGCGAGAGCGCTCGCCACGTCGCGCTCCCAGACGACGTCGAGGGTGGGCGCATCGGCCGCGAGATCCGCGACGAAGTGCTCACCGGGGCCGATCCACAGGACGGAACGAATCGAATGCACGGTCACCCCCAGTCCCCCCGCCGCGGAGCGGAGCAAGCGGCGTGCCGATCCAACAAAGCCTGCGCGGTCCCGATGCGGCGCGATAGCCGGGTGCGAGCGGCCAATCGGCGGCCACGGGCGGCCGAAGGGTATGATCGGGCCCGTGGTCGCCGTCGCAGCGGAGAGCGCAGGAGGCGCAGCGGTCGGGCCCGCGCGCGCGCCGACCCGCGGTGAGCGGCTGGCGGTCGCGGGGATCGGGATCTTCGCCCTGGTCCTGCGACTGCTTCACGTGCAGCAGATCCGCGCCAACGACCCCTTCTTCGATCGCCCCTCGGTGGACCCGCGCTTCTACCACGAGTGGGCGCTGCGCATCGCCGGCGGCGACTGGTGGGGCGACGGGCCCTTCTTCATGGCGCCCCTCTACCCCTACTTCCTGGGATCGCTCTACCGGGTCTTCGGGCCGAGCTTCCTGGTGCCGCGCCTCGTTCACGCCGTGCTCGGGGCGCTCACCTGCGTGCTGGTGTGGCGGCTGGCGCGCGAGTTCTTCGACCGCCGCGTCGCGTTGCTCGCGGGCGCGCTCACCGCGGTCTACTCGATGTTGATCTTCTACGAGGGGAGCCTGCTGGCCGAGAACCTCCTCGTGCCCCTGACGCTGCTCGCCGTCCTCGCCGCCGTGCGGGCCCTGGCGCGGCCGACCGCGGGGCGCTGGGTGCTGGCGGGCGCCGCGGTCGGGCTCGCCGCCGTCGCGCGCCCGAACGCGCTGCTCTTCGCCGCGGTCCTCGGGGTCTGGCTGTTCGTGGCGCTGCGCGCCCGGGCCCCGCTGGCGCGCCGCTTCGCGCTCGCCGGCGCCTTCGCCGCGGGGACCGCGCTCGCGGTGCTCCCGGTGACGGCGCGCAACCTCGTCGTTACCGGCGACGCCACGCTGATCGCCACCTCCGGCGGGTCCAACTTCTACTCCGGCAACAACCCCGACGCAAACGGCGCCTATCGCGTGCCGCGGTCCTTTCCCCGGCTGGCGGCGGACGACGCTCGGGAGCAGGAGGCGATCTACCACCAGTACGCCGAGCGCGCGCTCGGCCGGACGCTGCGTCCCTCCGAGGCGTCGGCCTACTGGTTCGGTCAGGGGCTTGCCTACATCCGCGACCACCCGGCCGCCTGGCTGCGGCTCGAGTTCCGGAAGCTCGCGCTCTTTCTCAACGCCGAGGAGATCTGGAACAACCGCTCGATCGAGCTGTCGCGGCCCTTCTCCTGGGTGCTGCGACTGCCGCTGCTCACGTTCGGGGTGATGGCGCCGTTGGCCCTGCTCGGCCTCGCGACGACTGCGCGCGACTGGAGACGGCTGTTCCCGCTCTACGCGATGATCGGGGTCTACCTCGCGACGGCGCTGCTCCTGTTCGTGCTGTCGCGCTATCGCGTCCCCGTCGTGCCCGTGTTGATCGTGTTCACCGCCTGCGGGGCGATGCACCTGGTCGACGCCGCGCGCAGCCGGCGGCTTCGCGATCTGGCGCTGGCTCTGGCGGCGCTGGCTCTGTTCGCGGTCGCCACGCACGTGCCCCTGCTGCGCCCGAACCT
>JAOTUO010000399.1 GCA_029863845.1 Myxococcales bacterium | reverse complement strand
GTTGCTGTTCACCTGGTACGCCTCGTCCAACTTCGAAGGCATCGCCTACTACGAGACTCTGGCGGAGTTCCAGGAGCAGGCGGAGTCGAAGATCGGGCAGGCGACGCGGGTGCACGGATTCGTGGCGCCGGGCTCGATCGAGCGGGACGTGGCGGCGAAGCAGGTGCGCTTCGCCGTCCAGAACGATCCGCCGCACGCGCAGACCGACGCCGGAGATCCGCTCCCGGTCGTGTATGCGGGGCTGGAGACCCCGGACCTCTTCGGGGAAGGGGCCGAGGTCGTCGTCGAGGGGAGGCTCGCCGCGCCGGGCGGCGGCGCCGTGTTCCAGGCGAGCAAGGTCATGGCCAAGTGCCCCTCGAAGTTCGAGGCAAAGCTCACCGAACCCGCCTCCTTCTGATGTCCGCCCGAGCGCCACGGAAACCGCGATGTCCGATATCGGTGACGCAGCCCTTCGCTTCGCGTTCGTGATCGCCATCCTCGGTCTGGGCCTGTCCATCTACGCGGGCGTGACCCGGAGGGAGGACTGGACGCGCGTGTCCGAGCGCGCCCTCGTGGTCGTCTTCGCCTTCGTCAGCGTCGCGATGGTCGCGCTCTTCGCCGCCTTCGCCGGCAACGACTACCAGCTGGAATACGTCGCCCGGCACTCCGCGCGCAGCATGTCGCTGCACTACCGCCTGGCCGCGCTGTGGGGCGGCCAGGCCGGCTCGCTGCTGCTCTGGCTGTGGATGCTCGGGGCGTACAGCACCGCCTGCGTCTGGCTCCAGCGAGGCGCGAACCGCGCGCTCATGCCGTGGGTCGTGGCCGTGTTCCTCGCCAACGCGATCTTCTTCCTGGTGCTGGTCAACTTCGTGACGAGTCCCTTCGGGAAGCTCGCGCCCGGCGAGGTCCTCTCGGACGGCGCGGGTCTCAACCCGCTGCTCCAGCACCCGGTGATGATGATCCACCCGCTGGTGCTCTACACCGGCCTCGTGGGCTTCGTGGTGCCGTTCGCGTTCGCCTTCGCGGCGCTGCTCTCCGGGGAACTCAACACGGCGTGGTTCCGCACCACGCGCCGCTGGACGCTCTTCGCCTGGCTCGCGCTCAGCTGCGGGATCATGCTGGGTGGACGCTGGGCGTACGAGGTCCTCGGCTGGGGCGGCTACTGGGCCTGGGATCCGGTCGAGAACGCCTCGTTCATGCCATGGCTTCCCGCCACGGCGTACCTGCACTCGGTCATGGTCCAGGAAAAGCGCAACATGCTGAAGACCTGGAACCTGCTGCTGATCGGGCTCACCTACACGCTGTGCCTGTTCGGCACCTTCCTCACCCGCAGCGGCATCGTGCAGTCGGTCCACGCCTTCGCCCAGACGCCGATCTTCACGTCGATCTTCCTGGGCTACGTCCTCGTCACGGCGATCGGCTTCATGACCGCGCTGCTCTGGCGCCGAGGCGAGATCCGCAGCCCGGCCCGCCTGGAATCCATGGTCTCGCGTGAAGCGAGCTTCCTGCTCAACAACTGGGTATTCATCGCGCTGCTGCTGGTCGTCTTCTGGGGAACCCTCTTCCCGGTGTTCTCCGAGGCGGTCAGCGGTGAGCGGATCGCCGTCGGTCCCAAGTTCTTCAACACCATGGCCGGCCCGCTGGCTCTGTTCCTGCTGTTCCTGACGGGCGTGGGGCCACTCGTCGCCTGGCGCAAGGCCTCTCCGCTGAGCCTGCGCCGGCAGTTCGTCTGGCCCTCCGCCGCGGGGGTCGCGTGCGGCATCGCCTTCGCAATCTGGTTCCGCGGCTCTGTCGAGTTCCATCCGCTCATGGTCTGGAGCCTCGGCGCCTTCGTGACCGCGACGATCGTGCAGGAGTACGCCCGCGCCATCCGCACCCGCGTCCGCAAACACGGGGAGAACCCTTTCCGGGCCGTGGCGACGCTGCTGCGCAAGAACCAGCAGCGCTACGGCGGCTACATCGTCCACCTCGGCGCGGTGTTCGTGCTGATCGGAACGGCTGGCTCCGTCTTCAACGAGGAGCGGCTCGAGACCATGAGTCCGGGGCACGAGATCGCGATGAACGGCTACCGCCTGCGCTACCTGACGGCGAATCCGCTGCCCGCCGGACACTACGGCGGTGCGGTGGCGCGCCTGGCGCTCTACCGCGGGGAGGAGCCCCTGGGCGTGATGGTCCCGGAGAAGCGCATGTACTGGCTGGAGCAGCAGCCCGCCTCGATTCCATCGGTCCACTCGACGCTGCGTGAGGACCTCTACGTGATCCTCACCGCCATCGAGGCCGACGGCTCCGCCACCTTCAAGATCTACCGCAATCCCCTGGTGAACTGGATCTGGTTCGGCGGCCTGGTCTTCGTGCTGGGCAGCGTGCTGGTGATGTGGCCCCACCCGGTGCGAAGCCCGGAGACGCGGGGCGAATGAGGTGCGCGGCGCGGTGGCTCGGGGTACTGGGCCTGCTGGCGTCGGTGCTCCCGGGCGGCATGGCGCTCGCGCAGGCCGTCCCCGACGCTTCCGGCGTTGCGGACGTCCCTGCCGGCGAGGGAGTAATCCGCGGGCGCGTCGTGCACGACGATCCCCGGGCCGCGGAGGGGCAGACCGTCGTCCTCTACAGCCTGAGCCCCAGCGGCGTGCCGGGCCTGCGCACCACGCTCTCGGGTGCCGGCGGCGAGTTCCGCTTCGAGGGCGTCTCGAACGACCCGAAGACGGTGTACGTGGTGGGCGCGCGCACCGGCGGGGTCCACTTCGGCACGCGGCTCGTGTTCGACCCGGGCGTGACCGAGGCCCGCGTCGAGGTGCCCATCACCGACCCGACCGCGGACGCCTCCGCGATGGCCCCGGGGGAGTCGCGCATCCGAATCGATCGCGGCTGCACGCTGCTTCGCGTGACCGAGTCGCAC
>JAOTUO010000398.1 GCA_029863845.1 Myxococcales bacterium | reverse complement strand
CAGATGAATCGGCGCACTCATCGACGGGCTCGAGGAGCGATTCGCGTCGCACCCCCGTGTGATGGTCGTGACGGCGGATCACGGGGAATTCTTCATGGAGCGTGGGCGCTTCGGCCACGGCTACGACGTCCACGACCTGCTGGTCCGGGTCCCCCTCTTCATCTCGGGATCGATCCCGTTCGAGCTTCGCGGGCGCGTCGAGCACCGCGGCGTCGAGCTGGCCAGCCTGGCGCGCACGCTGGCGCTGCTGGCGGGTGTCGGGAACCCGCCGTTCGCGGGTCACGACCTCCTGGCGGTGGCCTCCGGAACGGCGGAGCCGGGAATCGTCTTCACCGAGGGCATCTTCGCCTTCGGGTCCCAGGAGCGGACGGTGGCGGCGGTCGAGGGCGGCTGGAAGCTGATCCCTCACCGCGATGACGACCGTTACGAGCTCTACCAGACCGACGCGGATCCCGCCGAGGCACGCGACCTGTGGACCGAGGCCAGCCCGCCGGTCGCGAAGATCAGGCAGCGTCTGAGAAGCGCCATCGAGACCTACGAGGCAGCGGGTGCGGTCCGCGCGCCCGAGCGCTAGCTCAGCGCCGACGAGCGCGCCCAGCTGCGGGCGCTCGGGTACATGGAATGAGACGCGCGGCGCCCAGCGACCGGAAATCCTAGTCGAGGTAGCCGAGCGCGCGAAGCTGCGCCTCCATCTCGGGCGAACGGGCGCCTCGCCGCACCGTCGGTTGTGCGCGCGGGTGCGATTCCTCCCAGCGCTTCAGGTAGGCCGCCCGCTCCTCGACGACCTCTGGGTGCTGTCCGGAAACATCGGTCGCGGCTCCGTTGGCCTCCACGCCAGGCCGCTGGAGGGCGCGGGGGTTCGTTCCGGCATGCCCGTCCCGGTTCTCAATGTAGATCCATTCATCCGAATAGACGCCGAGTTTCTCCATCTTCCGCATCTGCGTTTCGACGACGAAGGCCGGGGGCAGATCCACGTCCTCGGGCGGCTCGGAGAGCAGAGGCATGAGAGATGTCCCAACCACGTCCGCAGGCCCGGGAAGCCTCGCGTAGTCGAGCAGCGTCGGCATGAGGTCGAGCAAACGAACCGGCCGTCGCACCACGCGCCCCGCCGGAAGTCGCCCCGAGGTGTCGTACAGAATCAAGGGCACCAGGGTCTGGGTTTCGTACACCAGATGCCCGTGCCAGCGCGGCAGTGCGAGGCCGCCGTGCTCCGTCGCAAAAGACTCCCCGTGGTCGCTCGTGAAGACGAACAGCGTGTCCTTCCAGCCGGGAAGCCTCAACAGACTGCGCACGAACAAGCCTATCTCGAGCGAGAGCAGTCTCAACGCCTTGATGTACTTCGCCGCCTCGGGGGAAGCCTCGGCGTCCGCAAGCGCTGCATAGCCCGGCCCCGTCGGCTCCTGGATGCGCTCGGATTCGTGGACTTCCATCAAGGCGACCTGCAGGTAGCAGGGCTGACGGCAGTCCGCCCTCGCCGCGTCGAGCAATCCGGTGAGAACGCTTCGGGCCCTCGGCAGGGCGAGATGGTCGCGGCTCGACTGCTCGCGCGCCCCGGGCATGAATGCGAAAACGACGTCGGAATCGACGTGGTGGTCGAATCCCTGGTGGAAGTTGAAATAGCTGTTGATGCTCGGATTCGCCGTCGCCCCCGCCGTCCAGTACCCGGCGCTCCGAAGGACTTCCGCGAGCGTGACGAAGGAGTCGTCGAGGATCTCGTCCGCTTCCCGATACAGGCCCAGCGTCCGGGGATGGAGGGAGGTCAGCATCGATCCGATCGAGGGGCGGGTCCACGTGGATTGCGTGAGCACGCGTTCGAACCGGACGCCCCGGCGGGCGAATTCGTCGAGCTCAGGCGTCGTCGGCGCCGGAAATCCATACGCGCCGACGCGATCCGCGCGCAACGTGTCGATGATGATCAGGACGATGTTGGGGCGGGCCTCGAACGCTTGCGGCGCACGAGCAGACGAGTCGGACGCGTGCGCGGGGCCGGCCCCCAGCGCGATCGCGAGGACCGCAGTGGGTACGAACGCAGACGGGATGGAGACGGTAGACGTCCAGCACTTCAGCACGAAGACTCTCTGGTCTCCGCTGTCGAGACGGCGACTACCACGATCCTTACGATACCACGTACTTCATTGCAGAACGGAGAACCACGGACTCAAGCGGACAAGCGAAATGTTGCGACCGGGCTCGGCATCGGCCGATCCAACCGGTCCGCATCCCGAAGGACGGGGTGATACCGGTCACGGGCCGGGAGCCCGACCCAGGCCGCCGCCGCCAGCCGCGCGGACGGCGTGATTTCGATCCTCCGGAGCGCGGCCGGCGTGATAGAGTCCTCCGCGGCAGTCTTCCCCGCACGGAGGGTTCGCAGCGATGCCCGTCGAAGAAGGAAAGAAGGCTCCCGCCTTCAGGCTCCAGGACAGCACCGGACACGAAGTCTCGCTGAAGGACTACGCGGGACAGAACGTGGTGCTCTACTTCTACCCGCGCGACGACACGCCCGGCTGCACGAAGGAGGCCTGCGGCTTCCGCGACCTGTGGAGGCGGATCCAGAAGCAGAACGCGGTGGTGCTCGGCGTCTCCCCGGACGGAGCGGCGGCGCACCAGAAGTTCGCCGCCAGGTACAAGCTGCCCTTCACGCTCCTGTCCGACCCCACGAAGAAGACCATGGAGAAGTACGGCGCCTTCGGCGAGAAGGTGATGTACGGCAAGAAGACGCTGGGCGTGATCCGCTCCACGGTATGGATCGGGCCGGACGGCGTGGTGGTCAAGCACTGGAAGCGGGTGGCCAAGGCGGCGGACCACCCGGCCCACGTGCTCGAGGCCCTGAAACAGCAGCCGTGAGTCCAATCGCACCGGATCGCCTCGCCTGGGCGTGACG
>JAOTUO010000397.1 GCA_029863845.1 Myxococcales bacterium | reverse complement strand
GCGCACCGCTGCGTCGACGTCTGCGAGGCGCTCGGCCTCGACGCGCGCGCGCTGCGGGTGGACGGGGGGCTGGCGCGCAGCGATCTGCTGCTGCAGACGCTGGCGGACCTGGGCGGACGCCCCGTCCTGCGCGCGGCGGAGACCGAGACCACGGCGCTCGGCGCCGCCTGGCTCGCCGGCCTCGCGGCCGGAGTGTTCGCGAGCCCCGCCGACTGCCTCGGGCTCTCGCTGCCCCCTGCGTGCTTCGAGCCCGTTCGCGACGCCGCCCGCCGGGACGACGCGCGCACGCGCTGGCGCGCCGTGCTCGAGCGGGCCCGCCTGGGGCGGGACGACGACGGGTGATGCCAGGGTCGCCGATCCCGGCCGACGGGCCGGGCCCTCACCGGCCGGTGGCGCCGGCCGCTGCGGCTGCCGGGGAGTGCCGCGGCCTGCGCTGGAAGAGCACCATCAGCGCCGGGGCCACCAGGACGTCGGCCAGGAAGGCCGTGACGACGGCGAACGCCGTGAAGACCCCGAGGTTGAACAGGTTATCCAGCGTCGAGAAGGCGTAGATCAGGAACGCCGCCGCCAGCACGATCGAGGTGAAGAGCATCGCCCGGCCCGCGGTTTCGAGGGAGCGCCGGACGGCGACGGAGGGATCGTCGCCGCGAGCGTAGAAGCGCTGGAAGTTGTGCGCGAAGTGGATGGTGTCGTCGACGGCGATGCCGAGGACGATGGCGCCGCTCATCATCGTCGAGAAATCGATGGGGACCCCGAGCCATCCCATGAGGCCGAGCGTGAGGACGATGGGTGTGATGTTCGGAATCATGCTGAGCAGCCCGCCGCGCAGGCTCCCGAGCATCAGGATCATGAGCGGCGTCACGATCAGGAGCGCGAGGACGTACGAAGCGGCCATGCTCCGGATCATCGCGAAGAAGGAGCGGTCGCCCAGGACGAGCCCTCCGGTCATCGTGACCGTCGCCGCGTCGCCGAGCACCTCGCGGAAGCGAGCGTCGATCGCATCGAGGACGGGAACCTGCCGCATGGCGTCGCCTTGGGGAATCCGCACCGTGAAGCTGGCTAGGCGGAACTGCGTGTCCACGACGTCCTCGAGGTCGTCGGCTCCGGTGTTCTCGAACAGCAGGAACTCCTGGGCGACGAGGCGCCGGTCCTTGGGGATCGCGTAGTACTCGGGCCGGTTCTCGTTGAGCGCCTGGTGGATCTCTTTGAGCACGTCCGCCAGCGAGACGGTCTTCGACACGGTCGTTCCGTCGAGCTGGAACGACGCGAGATCGGCCCGCAGCGCGTCGAGGCGAGCGAGCAGCCCGGGATCGTGTAGACCGTTCTCGACGCCCGTCTCGATGAGCACCTCGAACGACGAGCTGCCTCCCATCTCCCGGTCCAGGATCTCGGTCGCCACGCGGATCGGCTCGGAATCCGGGAGCCACGACAGGGGGTCCCAGGAGAAGCGCAGGCGGGTCGCGCCCGCGATGGCCACGGCGAGGCACAGGCCGGCCGCGACGAGCACCGCCCCCGGGCGCCGCGCCGCCGTAGCGCCGCAGCGGAGGATCCAGCGATCCCACGCGTCCTCCTGCTGCGGCCGGCCTGCGCGAGGGGAGGCGTCGCGCAGCGGAACCACGGCGAGCAGCGCCGGGAGCAGCACGACCGTGAAGGCGAACGCGAACAGCACGCCGATCGGGCCGAAGATGCCGAAGTGCATGACCGGCGCGAGCTCCGCCGTCGAGAAGGAGGCGAGCCCACCGGCGGTGGTGAGGCTCGTCATGGCGATGGCGAGGCCCGAGTGCCCCAGCGAATGCGCGATTGCCTCCTCGCGACCGGCGCCGCGCCGGAGCTCGCGGTAGAAGAGCGTGAGCACGTGAACCGAGGCGCCGACGCCGACGGCCAGCAGGAACGAGGGCAGAACCTGGATCGGGAGCGTGACGGGCACGCCCGTCATCGCCATGGTCGCGATCGTGCAGAGAAGGGCGAGGGCAACCACTGCCAGCGGAAGCAGCACGCCGGAGAGCCGGCGGAACAGGACGAATAGGAAGAGCACGATGATCAACACCGCGAGGCTCACGAAGAGCGTCATGTCCCGCTGCATCGCGGTCATCAGCATGGCTTCCGTGGCCGCGCCCCCCGTCATGTAGAGGCGGAAGTCGGGAGCGTCGTGGCGCGCGACCACCTCGCTCACGGCACCCACGACGGCGAAGACCTCCTCGCCGGTGAGGAACGGGCGGCTCCCGCGCACCTCGGATTCCCCCGGGTCCTCGAAGCCGGAAAGGTCTTCAGCGCCTGCGCCCAGCGACGAGTAGGTGTCCAGCTCGATGAGGACCGCGGCGAGCCGCCCGTCCTCGGAGATGTAGAGGTTCCGGTAGAGGGGATGTGCCAGGACCCGCTCGCGCAGCGCCGCCACGTCGGCGGCGTCCTCGGGCCAGTCCTCGAGAAGGTCTTCGACGATGAGCTCGTCTTCCACGCCGTGGGTGTAGCGGGCGTTGACGAGGCTCGTGACGTCGTTCAGCTGCGGGACGTTGTCCTCGAGGTCCTCGTGGAACGCGCGCAGCTTCGCGAGGAAGCCGAGGTCGAACACCTCGGGCGGCCGGACCGCGATCACGATCATCTCGCTGCGCTCGAATTGCGCGCGGAAGGCGTCGTAGGTCACGCGGGCGGGATCGGTCTCGTGGAGGAACGCCTCGTCGGAGCCATCCACGACGAGCTTCGGCAGCTGCGACGCGAGTCCGGCGACGAGCAGCGCGGTGGCCGCGATGGCCGCGCCGGCATGCCGGAAGACGAAACTCCCCCAGCGTTCGAAGCCGGCCTCGATGCGATCGCGAATCATCGCGGCCAGAGTATCATGCGGGCAAAGGGGGCCGAGACCTTCTACTTCCGCGGCCTTCGGCCTTGGAGGCGTCCGCGCAGCGAGC
>JAOTUO010000101.1 GCA_029863845.1 Myxococcales bacterium | reverse complement strand
CCTCGCCGCCGTCGTAGCGGTCACGATCGCCATCGGCCTCCAGGACCGACCTTCGACGATCGCGCTGGCGCACTTCGCGGCGCTCACCCAGGGGCTTCAGCTCCTGGACGCCCGGCCTCGCAAGACCGAGTTCCTGCTGGTGACGCTCGCGATGTTCCAGGTGATCCTCGCGGCGAACCTCACGGACAGCGTCTTCTTCACCCCGCTGCTGGTCGCCACACTGCTCGCGACGGTCTGGACGCTGCTGGTCCACACCCTGCGCATGGAGGCCCTCGAGGCGGGGGATGCGGGCTCGGTCACCCGCGCCGTCACGCCGGGGCTCCTGCGCACGACGCTGCTCGCTTCCGGCCTCTCGATCGTGCTGGCGCTCCTGCTGTTCGCGGTGCTGCCGCGGCTGCGCTCGAGCGTCGTGACGGCCGCCTCGCTCGCACCCGTCCTCTCCACCGCCGGCTTCTCCGAGAGCGTGGAGCTGGGCGCCCTCGGGCGCATTCGCCGGGACGCCCGCGTTGTCCTCCGCGTCGAGACGCTCGACGGAAAGCCGCCCGGCTTCGGCGGCGGCTACTGGCGGGGGCTCGCCTTCGACCGCTTCGACGGCCGGACGTGGTCGATCACGCCGCCAGGCCGCAGCCGGGTGGCCGGGAGCGCGGAAACCGGCGTGAGCTTCGGTCAGGACCCCGACGACGCCAACCTCGTCCAGCGCGTCGTGCGCGAGCCCGTGGCGGGCGGCGTGCTCTTCGGCGTCGGCGAGGTGCGCCGGCTCCAGGGAACCGTGCGGCGGCTCGAGCGCGACTCCAGCGGAGGGCTCTACGCCGCGTACCAGGGGGAAGAGCGCGTGCGCTACACGATCGCGACCCACCGGCGCACGCGGCTCGACGAACGGCTTCGCCGCGACAGCGCCCGCCCGCCGCGCCGCGACGGTGCGCGCTACCTCCAGCGTCCGGCGCTCGGCGCGGCGGTCGCCGGCCTCGCGCACCGCATCGCCGAGAGCGCCGAGAGCGACGCCGATCGCGTGCGGGCGCTCGAGAACTGGCTCCTCCGCCACGGGCGCTACACCGACGACCCGCCCGACGCCCTCGCCGCCGGCGACCGCTCGCCGATCGAGGCGTTCCTCCTGGGCGAGCTCGCGGGACACTGCGAGTACTTCGCGTCGGCCCTGGTGGTGCTGGCGCGCGAGCTCGGCATTCCCGCACGCCTCGTCAACGGCTTCGCGGGAGGACGCGAGAACCCCATCGGTGGCTTCGTCGAGCTGACGCGCTCGGACGCGCACACCTGGGTCGAGATCCACTACGAGCGAGCCGGCTGGGTGCGCTACGACCCGACCCCGCCGGACCTGCGCGCGCGGCCGGCCGCGGCGGTTTCGCTGGCCACGCGGCTTCGCGACCTGGGCAGCGCTCTCGAGCTCTGGTGGTTCCAGCGCGTGGTCGGCTTCGATCGCTCGGACCAGATGTGGGCCCTGAAGGAGGCCTGGCTCGCGTGGCAGGCCGCGCGGAACGCCGGGTGGCGCGGCCGGGCGACGGGGGGGCGCTGGTCGGCGAGCCGCTGGCTGCCGGACGCCTGGCTTGCGTGGCGGGACGCCTTCGGCTGGCTCGGCTTGGCGGGCGGCCTTGCGCTGCTGGTCTGGCGCCTGCGTCGCCACCGCAGGCGCAGCGAGCTGCCCACCGCGTACGCCGAGGCGCTTCGCCTGCTGCGGCGTCGCCGGCTCGAGCGCCCCACGGCGGCGACCGCTCGCGATTTCGCGCAGCGCGTGGCGACGTCGATTCCGCCGGCGGGTCCCGCCTTCGCGGCGCTCACGGAGGGCTATCTGGCGGCGCGCTTCGGCGGGCGGCCCTGGTCGTCCGCAGGCGCCGATCTGCGCGCGCTGCGCGACGCGCTGCGGGATTCGCGCCGGAGGAGTGTGCTCACGCCGGTTCGATCTTGATCACCTTCCAGCCGTCGCCCACGGTCTCGAGCGCCGCCGTCTCGGCCTCGTTCAGGGTGCTGCACTGCACGTCGATCGTGCGCGAGCGCGAGCTGGCGATCTGCGCGAGGCGTACGCGGTAGCGGAGCTTGGACGTGGCCGGCGGCGCGACCTTATGGAGCCTCCTGAGCTTCTCGAGCTTCGTGGGCTTGGTGGACGTGGCGGGCTTGCTGGGCTCGCTGGGCGTCTCGACCTTCGCGCCGGTCGGCAGCTCGGTGCGTGTCAGCTCTGCGTAGAATTCCAGGTAGGCCTGGGGCGGCAGGTCGATCTGAAGGCCGAGCCCCCCCTGAGCGACGCTCCGGAGCTCGGGTGGCACGAGCTTCTGGCGCGCCACGCGGGCCTGCATGAGGAGAGGCTCCTCCCGGGTGGAGACGCCCAGCTCGACCTCCACGATCGTCCCGGGCGCGAGCTTGGCGCTGGTCTGCACGAAGAGCCCCTGGGGGGAACAGTCGATGACCACGCCGGAGTACCGGCGGCCGCCGCTCAGCAGCGCGCAACTGATGCGCTTCTTCGTGCGCGCGTGCCGGCGGCGATTCATCCCCCCCTCCCGCCCATCCAGCAGCGACTTCGGCCGGATTCTCGGCCCGCTTGAGCCGGTGCGGGCTCCGGGCCGCTCAGAGCGCCCCGAGGAGCCTGTGGGTCTGGGGAATCAGGCGGACGTCTGGCAGCACCCGCGCGATGCGGGCCACGAGCGCAAGTAGGCGCTCGGCTCCGGGGGCCTCCCGCACCGGTCCGAACGGCGTGACGGGCTGGACCACGAGGGGCGTCTTCGGAGCCACGGCGGCAATTCGTTCGCACATCGCGTCGATCTCGGCGTCGTCGGTCGCCGGGGTCACGACGACCTTGACCATCACCTCGGGCGCGCGCAGTGCGATGCGGAGGAAGCGCTCGTGGTCGTCGTGGAAGTCGGCGACCGGGCCGCGCCTCGCGTCGCTCGCGCGCCGGACGTCGCTCGCGAGCTTCCAGTCCATGGCGACGACGTCGACGGCGGCGACCACCCGCTCGAGGGCTCCGACGGCGAGTCCGTGCGTCTCCAGGTGGATGCGGGGGCCGCGGGTGCGGAGGGCGCGGGCGAGCGCCAGCACCGCGTCGGGCTGAAGCAGCGGCTCGCCGCCCGTCAGGCTCGCGAAGCGATGCGCGTCCACGTCGAGGGCGACGGCGGCGGCGAGCGACTGCTCGAGGGACACCGGGTTGCTCAGCGTCCGAAAGGCTCCCGTGCCGCGCCGCGTCTCGACCCGGCAATCGGTCGCGCGGCGCCACGTGTGCGGCGAGTCACACCACCGGCAGCGCAGGTCGCACTCGCCGAAGCGGACGAAGAGGGTCGTCTCTCCGACGTGGGTCCCCTCGCCCTGGACCGACGAGAAGATTTCGACCAGATTGGCCGCGACGAGACCGGCTTCGCTCGCTTCGGTGGGCAGCCTAACCCTCGAGAATCGAGCGCCCCATCGCGATCTCACCGATCACGTCGTCGAGGCGCTCCGCGCGAGACGGCAGGTCCCGGACGCGCACCCGTGCGACGTGGTCGGCGTTGGGCAGCGACTCGATCCAGGTGTGCTTCGCGACGAGGTGTTCGACCATCCGCCCCAGGTCGAGGGAGCGCCGCTCGCGCCCCTCGTCGCCCCCGAGCACGACCAGCTCCGCGCCGATGCCTCCGCCTTCCGCCGCAACCAGCGAGAGCGAGAGCTCCGCCCCGTAGCGCTCGCGCGCTACGCGCGCCGCGATGTGGAGATCGAGCTCCGCCGGCGTCGGCACCACCACGAGGGTGTAGCCGCCGAAGTGGACGAGCCGGAAGTCCCGGTGCGAAACGTAGGCGACCTCCACCGGCTCCGGCGGCGTGGGCACGGAGGCCGCCTCGCGCGCGAGATCGCTGGGTCGCCCGATCAGAAGCGGATCGACGTCGCTGCGTCGATCGCCGCTCCGGCCGACGATCTCGGCCAGCCGCTGCCACCAGACCCGGCCCCAGCGTTCGAAGTCGTGCTGGGAGAAACGTCCGGTGACGAGTTCGACGAGCTTGTCGGAGAAGCGGCTGCGCCGGGTCTGACCGGCGAGGACCGCCGGCAGCGAGCTGCCGGTCCCGGGCTCCACGTGCACCCTCTCGACGCCGATCGTCTGGCGAAGCCGCTCCAGGTCCTCGGGCGGCCAGGCGTGATGGTCGAACCAGGTGAGGCGCTCGCCGTAGAGGGCCGCGGCCTGCAGGGCATCGTGGGTGGCGTGGAAGCCGACGAGCTGGATCGGCGTGTCCTCGCGCAGATCGGTGGCGATGCTCCGGAAGAAGGTCATGAGTTCGCTCTGCGGGTAGACCCAGAAGCCCTCGACCAGGCGCAGGTCACGCGCGAGCAGGATCGCCGCCACCAGCGACTGGCGGTCCGCGTGGGCCACGAACGCCGTCCGCCGGCGCGGCGGGCGCGGCGGCTCCGCCGGAACGGGCTGGGGATCGGGTTTGGCGCGCTGCACGCGGTGGGGCCGATCCTCCTCGGTCTCGCCCTCTTCGCCCGCCTCCTCGTCGTCGTAGCTCGGCTCGATTTCCTCTTCCTGCTCCTGAACCTCGGAATCGATCGGGGCGAGAATCTCGGCCAGGTCGTCGGCGTCGGCGACCGCGAGCAGCTCGCTGTCCTCGGGCTCGGCCTCCTCCCGCCTGTCTTCTTCCTGGTCTTCTCGGTCTCTGTCGTGTGCCGCTTCTCTGCGAGCCGACTCGTCTGGTCCCGCTTCGTGCGGGTCGCGCCGGGGCGCCTCGGAGCGTTCGGCGGCTTCGCTCGCGGCGGGCGCGTCGCTGCCGGCACCGCGCTGCCCCCGCCGCCGGCCGCGGCTGCGGCCGCGGCGGCGCCCGCGCCCGCTCTCGCCCGCGGACGCGGGCGCGGCGGCGCGGCCTTCGTCTTCCAGATCGAACAGCGAGATCTCCTCGAAGCGCGGCGCCGCCGCGTCCGGCGAAACGGGCTGCGCCGCCTGCGGTCGGGGCGCCGCTCGGCGCCGCTGGGCGCCGCTGCGATCCGGCCGGGTCGCGCCGCCGTCCTCGCGCCGGATCAGCTCGGGCTCGCGACCGCGACGCGGCTTCACGTCGTACACCTCGGGCTCGACGCTCAGGGCCGAAAGCACCTCGAACACCGGCGCATCGATCTCCTGCGCGGCCAGCAGCAGCCGCGGGAACCCGTCGCCCGGCACGAGACCTTCCGCCGTTCCGAGAAGGCCCGACAGAGCGGGACGCAAGGAAAGCGCGGCGTCGAGGATCGAAGCGAGGCCGGGGAGCGTCAGCCGCGCCCGCACGGCTCCGATCACCGCCCGGCCGTCACCATCGGCGCCGGCCAGGTCCAGCACCTCCGCCTCCCCGCCGCCGAGGGGCCAGAGCCGCGTGGCGCGCAAGCCCGCGACCGAGGCGAGCGCGGGCGCGAGCTGCGCTCGCAGCCCCTCCTCGGAGCTGTTCACGCGGCGGTCGTTCAGTCGCTTGCGAAGCGAGCCTTCGAGCCGATCCATGGCCGTGGCCAGCGCCGCGGGGTTGAGCGGCGCTGTGGAGCGGTCCGGCAGGAGCGTCTCGAGGGTCAGTCCCTCGCGGTCGGCGCGCAGCGCGGCAACGCGGCGCGCGAGCAGCACCAGCTCGACCGCGGCGCCGTAGCCACGCACGGCACCCCCGTGCTTGGCGGCGAGCCCTTCCAGGGCCGCCAGCGCGCGCCGGAACAGATCGCGATCGGCCGGCGAAGCGAGCGCCGCGATCACCCGCTCGGCGGCCCCGACCGGCGGCTCGACGCCCGGCTCCGGCCGGACCGTGTTGTCTCCAGCGGCGAGCGCCGAGGCGGCGACGGCGCGGAAGCGAAAGGGAACGTCGCCCACCAGCGCCAGCCGCCGGCGGGAGGCGATCGACCACTGCGGCGCCACCGCCAGTGCGTCGCCCGCGAAGCCGTCTTCGGCCGCCAGCCGCTGCGCGAACGCCAGCGTGGCCAGCGCGGCGTCACCACCCTCCTCGGGGGCGAAGCCCACGGCGACCCGCTCGCGCCCCCCGGTCTCTCCCGTCCCCAACACCGCGAAATCGTCGGGAATGCCTTCGACACTCGCGGGCGTCAGCGCATCCACCGGGACGATGCCCGCAGCGACGATGCGATCGAGCGCCCGCTGCGCATCGATGGGCGCCCGAGCTCCCTCGCCCCCAGTTTTGCTTGTCCGACCTCGTCCGAACCGGCGTCTCATGCAAGTCTCCGTTGCTCAGGGTCTCACGAGGAGAGAGCTCTCCTCCTCGCTCTTCGATTCCTCCTCGAGCTTCCGCAACGCGGGCTCGAGCACCACGTCCAGTATCGCTCGCGCCACGGGATTGTCCCCCGGCGCCTGCGCGCGGAAGGCGCGCGCGGCGGCCAGGCAGGCCCGCGCCTCGGCGACGGCCTCCCGCTTCCACAGCACGTAGGCGCTCTCCTCGAAGCGCCGGCTCGTCGCCGCTGCGAAGGCGTCGTCGAAGATCCGCACGGCGCCTTCCTGCAGCAGCGATTCGGCCCGCTCGCGGCGGCTCGCCGGCGACACGAGGATACGGCTGCGGCCGAGCTCGGCGAGCTCTTCGGCGAGCGAGCCCAGCACTTCGGAGCCCGGCGGCCAGGGACCGATCTCGCGCCGGCGCACGAGGTCCGCCGCGCGCTCGAGGGCCGCGCCGTTCTCCTCGTCCCCGCCGAGGGCTTCCCGCGCCAGCTCGCCGGGCGTCGCCGTTCCCTCGGGCGCGGCGCTCACGCGCGACCGCCACTCGGCGAAGCCGCGCGGCAGCGGGCGGTCCTTCGCCTGTCCGCTCGCGGCCCTCGCCACCAGCGCGCGCACCGCCTGGGGGTCCGCCTCGACGGCGGGAAACTGGCCCCTACGCGTGATTTCGCGCAGGAACTGGCGCGCGCGGCTGCGCCCGGTGGTGTAGACCTCGACCTCCAGCACTCCGCGCGTCTCGTCGAGCATCACCTCGAAGAGCCGCGCCCCACCGGATGGATTCGACTCCACCAGATACACGAGCCGCGCTCCCCGAGGATCGATGGCCGAGACCATGGCCGCGTTCAGGTCGTCGCCCAGTGACGGCAGCCGCGCCACCACCGCCGACGGGCGGTCCTGCGGCACCGCGACGCCGCGCGAGCGAAGCCGGTGCAGGGCTCGGCGCAGCGCCTTCTTCGACTCCTTGGGAAGCGCGTCGCCGGCCACCTGCCGCAGGGGCCCGGCCCCGGTCTCGGGATCCTCGGCCCACGCGGCCGCCAGCTCGGCGCCCGCCTCGGGCTCGTTGCACAACAGCCACTCGAGCACGCGCGCCGCCGCCTCCGCGCCGAGCCGTTCGAGAAGCTGGGCGGGGTCCCCGTTGGCCGGGCGAATGCCGCCGGCGTGGGCCGGGAGCCCCGAGGCCGCCCGCTCGAGCGCCTCCGGAAGACCGACGCTCACGCGGACGCCTCCGCTCGCACCCAGTCGAGGTACGCCGCGCTGCCGCCGACCGCAGCCAGCTCGAGGACCTCGGGAAGCTCGTAGGGATGGAGGTCGCGGACCCGCGACGCCAGCGCCGCGATCCGGTCGGCGCGCGTCTTGACCAGCAGCAGCAGCTCCGTGTCGTCCTGCACCTTGCCCTCCCAGCGGTAGAACGACCGCACGCCGGGAACGAGGTTGACGCAGGCGGCCAGGCGCTCCTGCACGAGCGCTCGAGCGAGGCCGGCCCCGGTCTCCCCGTCCGGAACGGTGATCAACACCACGCGCACGTCCGCCTCGGCGGCTCCGGAAACGAACGTGTCAGAACGGCTCATGCGACCCCAGGATCCGCCGGTGCTCCGCCATTGCGAACCGGTCCGTCATGCCCGCCACGTAGTCGGCGACGGCGCGCGCCTCGCCGTCGCTCGGGAAGCGCTCGCGCGCGTTCGCAGGCAGCTGCCGCGGATCATCGCGGAAGGCGCGGTAGAGCTCGCCCAGTACGCGGGCGCCCTTCTCGCTCATCTCGAGCACGCGCGGGTGCTGGTAGAAGTGGCGGTGCAGGAAGCGCTTCAGGTCGCGCTTCTGCTTCTCGATCTCGGGCGAGAAGTCCACGAGACGGCCGGCCGTGTGGCGGACGGCGTCCACCGAGCCGACGCCCGAAGCCTCGACACGCGCCGCCGACGCCTCGACCAGGTCCGTCACGAGGCGGTTGATGAGCGCGACGATCGTCTGCGCGCGGCGCACGCGCTCGGAGACGTCACCGAGCGTCTCGCTGACCTCGCGGCGCGTCTCGCTCCAGAGCGCCACATCCTCGAGCCGATCGAGATCGAGCAGGCCCGCCCGCAGCCCGTCGTCGAGATCGTGGTTCGTGTAGGCGATCTCGTCCGCCACGTCGGCCACCTGCGCCTCCAGGCTCGGCTGCGGCGTGGGCTCCGGCACCGCGACGGGGTGCTCCCAGCGGCAGCCGTGCTTCAGGATCCCCTCACGCGTCTCGCTGGTGAGGTTGAGGCCGCGAAAATCCGGGTAGCGCTCCTCCAGCAGATCCACCGTGCGCAGGCTCTGGCGGTTGTGATCGAAGCCACCCTCCTCCTTCATGAGCTCCGCCAGGGCGCGCTCGCCGGCGTGGCCGAACGGGGTGTGCCCGAGGTCGTGGGCGAGCACCACGGCCTCCGCGAGCTCCTCGTTGAGGCGCAGCACGCGCGCGATCGTGCGCGAGATCTGTCCGCCTTCCAGCGTGTGGGTCAGGCGGTTCCGGTAGTGGTCGCCCTCGTGGAAGACGAAGACCTGGGTCTTGTACTCGAGGCGGCGGAAGGCGCGCGAGTGCACGACGCGGTCGCGATCCCGCTGGAAGGCCGTCCGGTAGGGATGCTCCGGCTCGGCCACGGCGCGCCCCCGCGACTCGGCGCTCTTCACGGCGAAGGGAGCGAGGCGCTCCGCCTCCTCCCGTTCGAAGATCTCTCGCGTTCGGATCACGCTCATCGTCTGTCGGCCTCTCGCAGAACGCGCTCGAGTCGCGCTCGCGACGGGGCGTCGATCTCGCCCAGGGGAGGCCCATCCTCCTCGCCGCCCGAGGCCAGCAGGTACACGGCACCTGCCGCGATCGCGAGTCCCAGGAGTAGCACGAGCCAGCGCGTCACTCGCGTCCGTCGCTCGGCAGCGGCGCAGGAGGGGCTCGACGAGGCTACCATGCGGTCATGCCGAACGCCCCCCTGCCGCGCCGGCTGCTGCTGGGGCCCGGCCCCTCGAACGTCCACCCTCGCGTGCTGGAGGCCATGGCCCAGCCCCTGGTGGGCCACCTCGACCCGGCCTTCCTCGGGGTGCTCGAAGGCGTGCAGGCGAGCCTGCGCCGCCTCTTCGGCACCCGCAACGCGATGACGCTGCCGCTCTCGGGGACCGGCAGCGCCGGCATGGAGGCGTCCTTCGTGAACCTGCTCGAGCCGGGCGACGACGTGGTGATCGGCGTTGCCGGCGTGTTCGGAGAGCGGATGAGCGAGGTGGCCCGCCGCGTCGGCGCGCGGGTGACGCGGGTGGAGACGCCCCCCGGCCGCATCCTCGAAGACGCGGCGATGGCGGAGGCGATCGCCCGCGTGGGCCCCCGCGCCGTCGCCTTCGTCCACGCCGAGACTTCCACCGGCGTCCACCAGCCCGTCGAGGCCATCGCGCGGGCGGCGCGCGACGCCGGCGCCCTGGTCGTGCTCGACTGCGTCACCTCGCTCGGCGGCCTGCCGCTGGCGCTGGACGAATGGGGCGTCGACGCCGCCTACAGCGGCACGCAGAAGTGCCTCTCGTGTCCACCGGGCCTGTCGCCGGCGAGCTTCTCGGAGCGGGCGCTCGCACGCGTGCGCGCGCGCCGCACCCCGGTGCCGAGCTGGTACTTCGACCTCGGCCTGCTGGCGGGCTACTACGGCGCGGAGCGCGTCTACCACCACACGGCGCCGATCTCGGCCATATTCGGATTGGCGGAGGCGCTGCGTCTGGTGGAGGAGGAAGGGATGGAGATCCGCGCCAAGCGGCACGTGGAAGCCGCCCGGGCGCTCGTGGAGGCACTGCGACCGCTCGGCTTCACGGCGCTGGTCGAGGCGGCCCACCGGCTCCCGATGCTGACCTCCCTGCGTCTGCCCGACACCGTCGTGCGCTCCGGCGAGGCGGCGCTGCGCCGTCGGATTCTGGACCGCTACGGCATCGAGGTCGGCGGCGGCCTCGGCGCGCTCGCGGGACGCATCTGGCGCATCGGCCTGATGGGCGAGAACGCGCGCCTCACCCACGTGGAGGCGCTGCGCAACGCGCTGTGCCGGGAGCTGCGTTGACGCTCACCTTACCGTCATCCCCCGGCGCCCTTCCAGCTCGAAGCGAACCGGCACTTCGAGCCGCCCGTAGACCCAGGGCAGCGGCGCCGCCGCCGCCACGGCACGGGTCGCCGCCCGGTCGAGGGTAGGCCTGCCCGACGTTCGGAAGAGACGCACCTCCCGCGCCGTGCCGTCGTGGCCGATTTCGAAGCGGACCAGCGTCACCCCTTCGACGCCCTGCCGACGAGCCAGGGGCGGATACACGAGAGCGGCCTGTATGCGTCGGCGGATCTCGCCCAGACGCTCCGTCGCGCTCGGCCTCCGCGGCACGGCGTCGACGAAGCGCACCTCCTCGGTCTCCACTGCGGCTACCTCGTCCGCGGACGCGGGGGCCACGGCGACCGCGAGGCCGACGGCGACCGCCAGACCGAGGCCGAGCGAACTCGTGCGCTTCATCGGCGCAGGGAGAGCATGATGCCCACCTCCCACGTCCGCTTCGCGGCGGGGTAGAAGCCCACGCGGGTGGGATCGCTGATCGACCGCACGGCGAGGCCGTCGTACCCCGAAGCGGTCACGTTGCGAAGCGCCAGGGTGAGGGCGCTCTCCAGGTGCTCCCCGAAGCGCGGTCGCCAGGCCAGCAGGATGTCCAGGGTGGCGTAGGGATCCAGCTTGGCAGCCAGGCGGTCGAAGTCGTTTGCGACGATCCGCTCGTCCACGAAGATCGCGTGAGTCGTCAATTCAAGGTCGTAGGGAAGGCGCGCCACGAGCCCCAGGTTTCCACGGTTTCGGGGGGTGATCGGCATTCGCGCGCCGTCGAGACCCGGTTCGTCCGCCTTCGTGATCACGACGTCCTCGAAGGTGTAGTTGGCGTAGGCAATGAGCCGCTCCACGACCTGCACCGAAAGCCCCAGCTCGATGCCGCGGTGTCGAACGCGATCGAAGTTGTCGTTCTGTCCGAAGCAGCCGAAGCCCGGAAAGCAGTTCAGGAGCGGATTGAGGATGATCTCGTCGTGGACGTTCATCCAGTAGAGCGCGAGCGACGCATCGACGCGCTGATTGCGCCACCTGCCGCCCAGTTCAAAGGAATCGGAGATCTGCGGCTCGAGGTCCGGAATCACCGGTGGGCCGCCCGTCAACGTCGGTACGTTCTCGTCGAAGTTCGGCAGCCGGAAGCCGCGAGAATAGGAGAAATAGGCGGATGCGGTCGGCAGCACGCGCCACGTGAGGGCCGCCTTCGGGCTCCAGATGCTGTAGCGAGGATCAGCCACCGCACGGTCCGCAGGCATCAGCGTATCGACCACCGCGAGATCGTACTCCGCACGATCGAATCGAACGCCGGCCGAGAGGATCAGCCTGTCGGTCAGATCCAGCTCCTCCTGGAGAAAGGCCGCATAGACGTTTTTCTCGTCCTCCGAGACCTGGACGGAATCGAACACGCCTCCGAAGAGGTCCGTGCGACCCGTCTCGTCGCGCAGGAAGTCGAAGCCCGCGAGCAGGCGGTTGCGCCGGCCGAAAAGCGGTCGGTCCACCTGGAGGTGGGCATCGACGCCGAGCGAGGACTTGTCCCGGACGTCGGTGTTGGTTCCCGCTCCGAATTCAAACACGTTCGTCGCTGCATCATCCCGCCAGCGATAGTAGGGCCGGATCCGGAGCAGCACGTCCTCCGCGAGCATGGCATCGAGCCACCCATCGACGAAGCGGTTCTTCATCGAGGATCCGGTGCCCGCGGAGTCGGGAGCCTCGGCGCGCCGCCCGAGCGTGTCGAGATCGGCCTGCAGGAGCGCTCCGGGAAAGCCGCGGTCGTCCTGGTAGTACCCGCCGCTCACGCCGAAGAAGACCCGGTCCCAGAGCTGGGTCTGGAGGCTTCCGTTCACGTTCTGGCTGTCGAAGTCGGCGCCGTGGCGGTAGCCGTTGGTGGTGACGCCATCGACGAAGAGCGAGCCCGTCACCGCGCCCACGGTGGCGGCGGCGTTGAGGCTCGCCTGGCGACTGTCGTAACGGCCGATGCGACTGCGCACGGTGACCCGGGGCGGACCCTCGGCCGGTCGCGTCCGGATGTCGATCACGCCCCCGATGGCGTTGTCGCCGTAGAGGGCGCTGGCCGGGCCGCGCACGATCTCGATGGTCTCGACCTCGTCCAGCTCGATGAGCGCCCAGTCCGTGACCGAGCTGTCGGCCTCGTTCACGCGGCGGCCGTTCACCTGGACGAGGAGACTCGATCCGTTCCCGGCGCCGTTGGCGAAGCCACGGGCCTCCACCTGCAAGCCAGCGGGATTGGTCGTGGTGGACGTCAGGTAGAGACCCGACTGGCGCCGCAGCAGATCGGGCACGGTGCGGGCCGCGCTGCGTTCGATCTGCTCGCGGTCGATGACCGTCACGTGGGCCGGCACGTCGAGGACATCGCGCTCGGCCCGGGTGGCCGTGACCGTAACCTCGCCCACCGGGAGCACCGGCGCGTCGCTGTCGTCGACGATCTCGTCCGCGCTACCGGGGGCTGGCGCGGTCAGGACGAGGATCAGGCACCCGAGCCCGAGACGCCTCGCGAAACCGCATGAAAGGCAGCGCGCAACGAGCTGGAATCGCAATCGAAAAGGGCGTTCCACCGAAACCGCGCGGCGGGAACCAGGCGAGCCCATCGGGCGACCTCCAACGGCTCCCGAGGGGGAGTGCGGTGGAGCGCGCCCGGACTGCGTCGTCGGACGAGACCGAAGCGTGCGCACATCACTCTCTCTCCACGAAGAGCAGTTCGCGTTGGTGCGTCCGGGCAGGTTTCCTGGCTCATGGGTCTCCGCG
>JAOTUO010000100.1 GCA_029863845.1 Myxococcales bacterium | reverse complement strand
GAAGCCTGGACCTCTCTGGCACCGGCCCGTGCCCCCGCCGGTGCTGCCGGCATTCTAGCGCGCGGGCGGAGGTCCTGGACCGCGGAAGTCCGCGGCGGGCCGCCGAGCCTGGCGGCGAGACCGCGAGTGAGGCGATCTCCCGTACCGTCGCCCGGGGCCTTCCGTTTCCAGAGCCTCCGGTTCGGTCTAAGCTGTGCGCCGAGTCGAATCCCCATGCGCGCCCTGCACTTCGACGGAAGCATCGCCCGCGCCATCGACGTTCCGCCGCCGGAGCCGTCGGAGGACAGCGCCGTCGTGCGCGTGACGCTCGCCGGCATCTGCAACACCGACCTCGAGATCGTGAGGGGCTACATGGGCTTCCGCGGGATTCTCGGCCACGAGTTCGTGGGCGTCATCGACGAGGGGCCCACCGAGTGGATCGGACAGCGCGTCGTGAGCGAGATCAACTTCGCCTGTCAGCGCTGCGCGATGTGTCAGGCGAACCTGCAGCGCCACTGCCCGGAGCGGCGGGTGATGGGGATCCTCGACGCCGATGGCGCCTTCGCCGAGTTTGTGCGGGTTCCTGTGGCCAACCTGCACATGGTGCCGGAGAACGTGTCCGACGACGCCGCCGTCTTCGCGGAGCCGCTGTCCGCGGCCTTCGAGATCCTCTCCCAGATCGAGGTGGAGCCCGGCGGCGACTGCCTCGTGCTCGGGGACGGCAAGCTCGGGTTGCTGGTCGCCCAGGCCCTCGACGCCGCCGGCGCGCGCGTCCTCGCCGTGGGCAACCACCCGGAAAAGCTCGCCATCCTGGCGCGACGCGGGATCGAGACAATCGTCACCGAGGATTGGGCCCGCGATCCGATGCCTCTCGTGGTGGACGCCACCGGCTCCGCCGAGGGCTTCGAGCTCGCACTCGCGGCGACCCGACCCCGCGGCACGCTCGTGCTGAAGAGCACGGTGGCCGAACGGCGCGCGATCGATCTCGCGCCGATCGTGATCAACGAGATCGAGGTGATCGGCTCCCGCTGCGGCCCCTTCCCGCCAGCGCTGAGCGCCCTGGAGGCCGACACCGTCGACGTGCGCTCCCTCATCTCGGAGCGGATCCCCCTCCGCGAAGCCGACCAGGCCCTCCGCCGCGCCGAAGAGCACAACGCGATCAAGATCCTCATCGAGCCCTGACAAATTGGGGCCCCGGCCGCTCCCCGCCCGGTTAGTCCTCGATGAGGGTATCGAGCACACGCTGGAGGCGGTGGGGCGTGCGCCGTAGGTGGATCGTCTTGCCACCGTGGACCGTCACCAGCCCCGGCTTCGCCCCCTTCGGCTTCCGCACGTTCTTGATCGGAACCACGTGCACGTCCGCCCGGCTCGCGTTGCGCTGCTTCGAGAAGTGCACGGCGAGCTCGCACGCGTCCAGCAGCGCCTCGGGCGGCGGGTCCGAACGCCCCTCCGTGCGCAACACCACGTGACTGCCGGGCGCCCCGTCGAGGTGGAAGAAGAGATCCTTGCCACGGGCCAGGCGGGTCGTGAGGTGATCGTTGCCCGCGTCGCTGCGCCCCACCCAGATCTCGAGTCCGCCGTCGCTCCGGTAGCGGCGCGGAGTCAGCCGGGCCGGCAGCGGGCGCCCTCCGCGGCGAGGCTCGCGCGCTCGATCCGGGCGGCGCTGCGGGGCCGTCCGCTCGGGCGCGTGCCGCGCCAGCAGCTTCTGCACGTCGGGGTGGGCGGCCAACGCCTCGAGCGCCCGCAGTCCCGCGGCGTCCGACGCGCCGGCGAACGCCGCCAGCTCCTCGCCGCGCTCGGCGAGCGCGGCGCACGCCTCGCGCGCGGCGTGCTGCTGGGCCCCCGCCTGGGTGAGGGTCCGGACCGCCTTTCGGTAGCGCTTGAACAGGTGGGCCAGGTTCTCCGACGGCGTCTTCGCCGGATCGAGGGGAATCGTGACCGGCTCGCCGGTCTCGTAGTCGCGCACCACGACCTGCTCGTCTCCCTTGCGAACGCTGGAGAGCGCGCTCTTGAGAAGCTCGCCCCGGCGCTCCAGGCCGGTGTCCCCCTGCGCCGCCTCGAGATCGCGATCCAGCTTTTCGAGCCTGCGCTCGAGGTTCCGGCGGCCCTTGCGCAGCGCCTGGTCGATCCGGCGGTAGAGCGTTTCGCAGGCTTCCGTGCCCTCGCCCGCCGCGTAGGCCTCCTCGATCGCCTCCAGGAAATGCGCGTCCGACTCCGCGGCGAAGCGATCCTCACCGGGCGCGGGGAGAACCGATGTGGGCGCCCGCCACGTCTCGCCCGCCGACAGCTCCGGGCGCGTGTCGGCCAGGGGGCGCAGCGCGGCGACGATGCGCTCGCGCTCGTCGAGCAGCACGAGGTTGCTCCGCCGGCCCTGGATGGCGAGCAGGAGATCGAAGTCACCCTCGCGGGCCCGCAGCCGCACGGCGATCTGGCGGTCTTCGCCCATGAGACGCACGCCGCCCACCGTCGCGCCCGGCACGTGCGCCCTCAGGTACTGGACGAAGGCGCCGGGCGCGCGACCCGCCCGCGCGGGCGCGCTGCAGAGGGAGACGCGGGCGGAATCGGGCCGACACGACAGGCGCAGGTGCTGCCGCTCGCCGCGCCGCGCCCCCGAGGCGCCGCCGTAGGTCGTCAGGACCAGCGAATGCTCGTCGGGCTGCACCATGGCCCGCAGGCGATGGCCCCCGATCCGCACGTCCAGCAACCGGGCCGCGCGCCGAAGCTCTACGAGACTCAGCACCCCCGCCGCTACCTCTGACAGGTGGGACAGTAGTGGGTGCCGCGTTGCGCCACGACCCGCTTGCGGACCCGACCGCCACAGGCGACGCAGGCCTCCCCGTCGCGCGCGTAGACCCGGCGCTCGCGCTGGTAGCGCCCGTCGCTCCCGTCGGGCGCTATGTAGTCGCTGATGCTCGAGCCGCCGGTCTCGATCGAACGCCGCATCACCCGGCGGATGGCGTCGACGAGCCGCCCGCATTCGCGCCGGGTCACGCGCCGCGCGCGGCGTCCGGGACGCACACCCGCCAGGAACAGCGCCTCGTCGGCGTAGATGTTGCCCACGCCCGCGATCACCGACTGATCGAGCAGCACCGCCTTGATCGCGGCGGTCCGCCGGCGCGTCGCCCGGTAGAGGGACTCGCCGCTGGCTTCGAGCGCGTCCGCGCCGAGCCGCTCGAGGCGTGGATGGCTCTCTCCGGCCGGCACGAGCATCACCTTCCCGAACTTGCGGGCGTCGCGCAGGTAGACCTCGGCCCCCCCGTCCTCGAAGCAGAAGCGCAGGTGGGTGTGAGCGTCGGGCCGGAAGCGGACCTGGGCCTCCGGCTCGAGCACGGCGCGGCCGCTGGCGGAGAGCAGGCGCTCGCTCACCGCGGTGCTCGCGAACAGCTGCCCGGTCATGCCGAGGTGGACGACCAGGCGGCTGCCCTCGTCCAGCTGCGCCACCAGGTACTTCCCACGGCGACCCAGCTCCTTCACGGTTCGGCCCGCCAGGGCCCGCCGCAGGCGACCCGGCGGGGTGATGAAGAAGTAGCTGGGCCGGGTGGTCCGCAGCGCGCGGATGCGGCGCCCCACCAGCAGGGGCGCGATGCGCTGGCGCGTCACCTCGACCTCGGGAAGCTCGGGCACGGCTCGGAAACCCCCACGCGCGGGCCCGTGGGCCCCGGCACCACACTCTAGACGCCGCTGGCACGCTGCCGGTCCCCACGGGGAAATCTTCAGGGACAAGCACGAACCGCCGATAACAGGCGGGCCGCACGGCTCGAACGGGGATTCGGAATGGCTGGCTCAGCGCGTCAGGGGTCGATCTTCGCCCAGAAGCTCGACCGGACCGCGTTCACCTCATACTTCCTCGGCGCGATCGTGCCGCTGGTCGCGCTCGCCTTCATCGTCGAACGCTTCGTCCTGCCCAGCCTTGGCGAGGCGCGCCTCGCGCTCGGTTTCATCGCGGTCGTCCTGTCGCTCGCCGTGCTGTCCCTCGGCTCGTTCCTGGTCCTGCGCCGCACGATCCGGCAGTCGCTCCGGCAGATCGACGGCGACAACAAGCGCCTCAAGTTGCTTCTGAACGCCTCGCAGCACCTGTCTTCCGCACAGGACGAGAGCGACGCCGCCGCGATGACTGCGCGCTGCGCCTTCGACGTCGTGGAGGGCAGCAGAGCCTTCGTCTTGACGCGCGACGCGCCCGGAAGTGCGTTCCAGCTCCTCCACGCGACGGGAGACGGCGCCGACAAGCTCTTCGAGAAGCGCGAGTCGGAACTGCACGCGGTTGCCAACCTCGCACTCAGTGAGGGGCGCCCGGTGATTCACGGCGGGGAGGGCGGGCGAGGCGCAGACGGGATCGCCGCCACCGCGGTCCCGATCCCGGGCGACGTGAGTCCGCTCGGCGCGCTCGTCGTCGTTCGCGACGCTGCGCCGGGCCCCTTCGAGCCGGCGCAGGTCGACTCGCTCGGGATGCTCGTCGGCCTCGCCTCGGTAGCATTCCGCCACGCGAACCTCCAGGACGCGCAACGCAACTTCTTCACCCACGTCACCGACATCATCGTCATGGCCCTCGACGCGCACCTCGGCTACCACACGGGGCACCCGCACCGCGTCGCCCAGCTCTCGAATCGCATCGGCCGCGAGCTCGGATTCGACGAGCACCGCCTGGAGCGACTGCACTTCGGGGCACTCCTCCACGACATCGGCATGCTCAAGCTCGACCGAACGCTCCAGAAGAACCGGCTGACCTGCAGGAGTCACACGGAGCTCGGCTATCGCATGCTCCAGCGCATCCGCCTGTGGCGCGATCTCGCGCCCATCGTGCATCACCACCACGAGTGGTACGACGGGTCCGGCTATCCCGCGGGGCTGGCGGGGGAGGCGATCCCCATCGGGTCGAGGATCATCGGCCTCTGCGAGGCCTTCGACACGATGACCAGTAGCAAGAGCTACAAGGCCCCGCTGTCCTGGGACGACGGCCTGCAGGAGGTCGAGCGCTGCACGGGCACACAGTTCGACCCCGACGTGGTCCGCGCCTTCATGACCCTCGTCGAACGCGGCGACATCGACCCTACGATCGTCGAGTCGGTCTAGGCCGCCGCCGAAGGCGAGCCCCCCCCGCAAGTCAGGCGAGGGTCAATCCGAGCGTCAGCGGATCGCCGTCGATCGCGACGTCGCGAACGTGGGCGCCGGAGATGGGGGACGCGTCGAGCGCGACGTCGACGGCCAGCGTCTCGCGCGCGAGCACCTCCGCCCGGGGCCTCACGGCATCCAGGATCCGCGCGGCACCCGCCAGGGTGAGGCGGATGCGGGCCGAGAAATCCAGGTCGAGCTCCTTGCGGAAGGTCTGCACCCGGTTCAGGACCTCGCGGAAGAGCCCCTCCTCGACGAGGTCCGGCGTCAGCGCCGTGCTGAGGACCACCACCCCCGCGCCGCCGGCAGCGGCCGAGAATCCGGGACGGGCGTCCATGGAGACCGCGATCTCGTCCGGGCCGAGCGAGACCGGCTCACCCTCGACCGTCACCACCACCCGCCCTTCCGCCTCGAGCTGACGCAGCAACGCGGCGCCGTCGACCGCCGAAAGAGCCGCCTTCAGCGCCGGCATCCGGCGGCCGAGCTTCGGTCCGAGCGCGCGGAAGTTGGGCTGCACCCGGTACGTCACGTAGTCGTCGGCGTTGGGCACGAGGTGCACCGCCCGCACGTTGAGCTCGTCGCGCACGAGGTCGAGGTGGACGCGCAGCGCCGCCTCCAGCTCGGGCTCCGCGAGCACGATCTCCGCCGCCGCGAGGGGCTGCCGGACGCGGAGCTTCTCGGCCGTCCGCACCTGGAGCCCGAGCGACGCCAGCTCGCGCACCGCGCCCATCATGCGCGAGAGCTCGCGGTCGATCAGCGACTCGTCCGGCTCCGGGTAGTCACACAGGTGGACGCTTTCGTCCTGGGAGTCCGGAAACGGCCGCCGGATCAGGTTCTGCCAAGCCTCCTCGGTCGCGAAGGGGAGGAAGGGCGCGAGCAGCTTCGTGGTGATCACCAGGCACTCGTAGAGCGTCCAGTACGCGGCGAGCTTGTCCGGTCCCAGCCCCGGGGCCCAGAACCGGTCGCGGTTGCGGCGCACCCACCAGTTCGAGAGCGCGTCGACGAAGCTCGTCAGCACCTCCGTCGCCTCGTAGACGCGATAAACGTCCATGTGCTCGACGACCCGCCCGCTGGCGATGGCCAGCTCCGAGAGGATCCAGCGGTCGATGAGGGGGCGGCGCTGCGGCTCGGGGCGCCCAGCGCGGCAGGCGGCGTCCGACGGATCGAAGGCGTCGACGTTCGCGTAGATCGTGAAGAAGGCGTAGACGTTGCGCAGCTTGAGCGGCAGCTCGCGCTGAAGCGCGCGCACGCCGCTGAGCGAGTGCCGCGTGGGATTCCAGGGTGGATTCGACGCGAAGAAGAACCAGCGGAACGCGTCGGCGCCCGGGGCGGGGGTGGAGAGATCCTCGACCTGCACCTTGTTCGCCGGCGGCAGGCCCGGCACCTCCCGCGGAAGGGTGGCGCTGCCGCACGGCGCGAGCTCGAGGTCGAGGGCGGCGCGATCCGCTTCTGCCAGGGCGATCACGCGACGGGACATCCGCCCGGGCTGCAGCTCGAGGTCGAGGGCCCGCTCGCCGTCGTCGCTGCGATACACCCGGACCTTCGCGGAAGGCCCCCGGAGGTCGAGGCCCTCGTAGTCCTCGCGAGCGACCGTGGCCCGGCCCGCCTCCTGCGCCTCGCCCTCGGGTGCCACCACCGCGAACTCGAGCCGGACGCGGTCGAGGATCACCTCGGGGGGCGTGTAGTTGCCGCGGCTCTTCGACTCCTTCCTGCCCTCGCGGTCCGCGACGTGACCGAGCACGATGCAGGTCCGGTACGGCCGCGGCAGCTCGCGATCCCGGAACAGGAGGGTCGAGATCCAGAGCAGGGAGTTGAACCAGCCCCGCGTCTGGTCGATGGCCTCGGAGATGAAGTCGGCGGGGAAGTTGGCCTCGAAGTCCTCGACCCCGCGATGCGGATAGCCCCACTGCGCGAAGGGCATCGCGCCCGAATCGAACCAGGCGTCGATCACCTCGGGCACGCGGCGGTAGACGCCGGGCTCGCCGGGCCGGGTCCAGGTGACCGCGTCGATCCAGGGCTTGTGGACGCGCAGGTGGGGCGAAAGCGTGGAATCCACGCGACGCGCCTCCTCGAAGGCGTCGAAGGCGGAAGGGCTGCGCTCCAGGATCTCCGCCACCGACGCCGGCGTGTCGACCGCGCCGGTCTCATCGTTGACCCAGATGTTGAGCGGCGTCCCCCAGAAGCGCTCGCGCGAGAGAGCCCAGTCGACGTTGTTGCGCAGGAAGTCTCCGAAGCGCCCCTCGCGGATGTGCTCGGGCAACCAGTTCACCCGGGCGTTGTTCGCGAGCGCCTCCTTCACGTGGGCGGTCGTCCGGACGTACCAGGCCGGGCGCGCGTACTGGATCAGCGGATCCCGATCCGAGCGCACGCAGAAGGGGTAGTCGTGGCGAACCTGTCCCGCGTGCCACAGCAGTCCCCGCTGCCGGAGCTCGCGGATGAGGTCGCGGTCGCAGTCCTTCACCCACCGCCCGGCGTACTCCGGGGGGGCGATCTCCGGATCGAAGGCACCGTCCGGGCGAACCGCGCAAAGCAGCGGCAGCTCCGGATCGCGCTCCTGCTCACGCCGCAGCAGCTCGAAGTCGACCTCGCCGAAGGCGGGCGCGATGTGGACGACGCCGGTTCCCGCGTCGAGCTCGACGAAGTCCGCGGCGACGACGCGCCAGACGTCGAGATCGCCGCGCGCCCTCGCAAACCAGTCGAAGGGCGCAGCGTAGGGCCGGCCGACGAGCTCGGAGCCGGCGAAGGTCCTCCGCACCGGGAGCTCGCGACCGATCGCCTCGGCCAGCGCCGGAACCAGCGCCTCGGCGACGATCAGGCGCTGCTCGCCGTCCCGGACCTCCGCGTACGCGACGTCGGGTTTGACCGCCGCCAGGGTGTTCGACGGCAGTGTCCAGGGCGTCGTCGTCCAGATCAGGAGCGACGCGCCCTCGGCGTCGCGCAGCGGGAAGCGGACGTAGATCGAAGGGTCATCGACGCTCCGGTAGCCCTCCCCCACCTCAGCGGCGGACAGCACCGTACCCCCCTGCGCCCACCACCACACGACCTTGTGGCCGCGATACAACAGCCCCTGGGCGTAGAGCTCCGAGAGGGCCCACCAGACGCTCTCGACGTAGCTCTCGTGATAGGTGACGTAGGCGTTCTCGAGGTCGAGCCAGAAGCCGAGCTTCTCCGTGAACTGCTTCCACTCCTCCGTGTAGCGGAAGACGCTCTCCAGGCAGCGGCGGACGAAGGGCTCGACGCCGTACGCGACGATGGCGTCCTTGCCCGTGATCCGGAGCTCCTTCTCGACCTCGATCTCCACGGGCAGGCCGTGGGTGTCCCAGCCGGCCCGGCGCGGAACGTCGAAGCCGCGCATCGACTTGTAGCGGGGGAAGACGTCCTTCACGACGCGGGTCAGCGCGTGGCCGTTGTGGGGAAGGCCGTTGGCCGTCGGGGGGCCCTCGTAGAACACGAAACGCGGCCCGGCGCGGCGCTTCTCGAGGGTCTTGTGGAAGATGTCCCGTTCGCGCCAGAAGTCGCGGATGCGCGCCTCGACCGCCGGGAAGTCCACGACGGGCGCGACCTTCTCGAATCCGCGGGGAGCCATGGGCCGCATAGGCTACCATTTGGCACCCATTTCGCCGGAGGCACCATGCCCGACTACTTCGGATCGGGAATGCGCCTGTACCTCGAACGGATGGTGGACTGGGAGTCGCTTCTGACTCGGCTGAGGGGCGGCTCCGTGGACAGCGAGGCGGAAGTCGGCGCTTTCCGAACCATCCTCGAGACCGCCGCCGCCCTGGCCGAGAGCTTCGAGGCTCCGGCCCGAAAGGACTGGGCCGTGGAGGCGGAGCTCACCGACGACGGCGGCGCCGAGTCGCCCGCCCACATCCGCGCCGCCTACGAGAAGCTCCGGGAGGCCGGGCTCGTGAGTCTGCCGGTGAGCGAGACCTACGGGGGCTTCGGCCTGCCGGCGCTGCTCAACGGGATGATCTTCGAGATGGTTTCCCGGGCGGACTCGAGCCTGATGATGGTCGTGGGCCTCCAGTCCGGAGTCGCCATCGACATCGAGCGCTACGGCAGCGAGGAGGTCAAGCGCGCCTGGCTCCCGCGCTTCGCCTCCGGAGAGGTCCAGGGCTGCATGGACCTGACCGAGCCCCAGGCCGGGAGCGACCTCGGCGGCATCGGCGCGCGCGGCACGGACCTGCCGGACGGCTCGGTCCGCGTCGATGGCCAGAAGATCTACATCTCCAACGGCGGTGCCGAGGTGCACCTGGTGCTGGTCCGGGACGCCGAGACCTTCGAAGCGTCGAAGAGCACGACCCGCGGCCTCTCGCTGATCCTGGTGCCGCGCCACCTGGAGGACGGGAGCCTCAACGGCGTCCGGGTGGCCCGCCTGGAGCGAAAGATCGGGATCCACGGCTCCGCGACCTGCGAGGTGGTGTTCGACGGAGCGATCGGCACCCGGCTGGGCGAGAAGGGGAAGGGCTTCCGCGCGATGCTCGACCTCATGAACCACGCGCGCCTGGGCGTCGCCTCCCAGGCGCTCGGACTCTGCGACGCGGCGGTCTACGAGGCCGTGACCTACGCGCGCCAGCGCGAGCAGTTCGGCCGGCCCATCGCCGAGCAGCCGCTGGTGATGACGATGCTGGCCAAGATGGCGGTCAACACCGAGGCGGTGCGGGCGCTGCTGTACCGCACCTACGGACTGGTCGACTGGAACCACGCGCGGGAGGCGTCCCTGGCCCGGGACGACCTCGGTGACGCCGAGCGCCGTGAGCTGGAGGAAGATCTCGCGCGCGACACGGCGCGGGTCCGGCTTCTGACGCCGCTGTGCAAGTACTTCGCCACGGAGGTCTGCGACGATCTGACCCGCGACGCCATCCAGGTGTTCGGCGGGATCGGCTTCACGATGGAGAGCGACGTCGGAAAGCTCCACTCCGACAGCCTCATCATGACGATCTACGAGGGGACGAGCGAGATCCAGGCCTCGTTCGCCCTCAAGGAGATGGGCAAGGGGGCCATGGCCGTGGTGTTCGCGGAGGTGCGCGCGGAGCTCGCGACCATGGCCGACGATCCGGCACGCGCGCCACTCGCCGAGCACGTCCATGAGATGACGGTGCGCGCCGACGAGGCCGCGAAGCTGCTGTTCGCCGACCCCGCCTATGCGCTGCTGCGCGCGAAGCTCATGTCCGCGATGGTGATCGACGTGATCGCGGCCGCCGAGCTGCTGGCGCAGGTGAAAGCGGACCCCACCCGCCTCGACCTCGCCGAGTCCTACATCCGACGGCGTATGCTGGAGGTCGAGCACATGAGCCGCCGTATCGAGCGAAACGCCGAGGGCCACCTCGAGCGCGACGCCCGCGTGCTCGCGCAGGCGGCGGCGCCAGGCGCCTGAGCGAGAGGATCCGCGTTCTCGGATTCTACGCGGGCGGCGACGACGGGGGCGGAGCGGTACCCTCCCGCCGATGCCGGGCACCTCCGACACTTCGGTCGAGTCCCAGAAGCCCATCGTCGTCGCGAGCAATCGGCTTCCCTTCACCTTCCAGCGCACTTCGAAGGGCCTCGAGCGACGCCCCTCGCCCGGCGGGCTCGTCTCGGCTCTGGAGCCCGTGCTGCGCAAACGCGGCGGCACCTGGATCGGATGGCCCGGCACCGACGTGCGCGAGGGCGAGCAGCTCTCGACGCGCGGCGAGGCCTACCGGATCTGCCCCGTTCTGCTCAGCGAGACGGAGATCGCGCGCTACTACCACGGCTTCTCGAACCGCACCCTGTGGCCGATGTTGCACTCCATGCCCGTAAGGGCGCGCTTCGACACCCGCGAATGGGAATCCTACCAACGCGTGAACGAACGCTTCGGCGCGGTGACGGCGGAGGAGGCCACGGACGCCGGCCTCGTCTGGGTGCAGGACTACCATCTCATGCTCGCCCCCTCGCGTATCCGGAAGGAGCTGCCGGATGCGCGGCTGGCGTTCTTCATGCACATCCCGTTTCCGCCGCACGACGTATTCCGGGTGCTGCCCTGGGACAAAGAGCTCCTGCGGGGGCTCCTCGCCTGCGACCTGATCGGATTCCACGTCCGCAGCTACGCCCAGAACTTCCTCGACTGCGTCGAGCGGAGCCTCGGCGCGCGCGTCGACCGCGACGCGCAGCTCGTCGAGTACGGCGACCTCACGACTCGCGTCGGCGCCTTCCCGCTCGGCATCGAGTTCAGCCTGTTCGAATCCCTGGCGGTCGGGGCTCCGAAAAAGCGCGAGAGCGACCAGAAGATCGTGCTCGGGGTCGACCGCCTGGACTACACGAAGGGCATACCCGAGCGGATCCTCGCCTTCCAGCGTCTGCTCGAACGCTACCCCGAGTACCGTGAGAAGGTCACCCTGCTCCAGATCGCCGTGCCGAGCCGCTCGCAGGTCGCGGAGTACCGCAAGCTCAAGAGCGAGATCGACGAGCTCGTGGGCAACGTGAACGGACGCTTCGCCACGGCGTACTGGTCGCCCATCCAGTACCTCTACCGCTCCTTCTCCCAGCGCCAGCTCGCCGCGATCTACCGCGACGCGGACGTAGCCCTCGTGACGCCCCTTCGAGACGGCATGAACCTCGTCGCGAAGGAGTACGTGGCGTGCCAGGTAGACGATCCCGGCGTGCTGATCCTCTCCAGCCTCGCGGGGGCGGCCGATACGATGCGCGAGGCGCTGCTCGTGAACCCGGTGGACATCGACGGCACCGCCGAGGCACTGCACCGCGCGCTGACCATGGAAGAGGAGGTGCGGCGGTCGCGGCTCGCCGCGCTGCGGCGCCGGGAGCGGCGCGACAACGTCGACGCCTGGGTGGAGTCGTTCCTGCAACGGGCCGTGGGCGCGCCCGCCACGCTCACCCCGTTTACGGACGAGGACTTCGCCGCCTGGCTCAGCGAGTTCATCGGGCAGTACCGGCTCGCGCTCTTCCTCGACTACGACGGAACCCTGTGCTCCCTCCAGGACCACCCGTCGCAGGCCCGGCTCTCGAAGCGCGTGCGCGAATCCCTGGGGGCTTGCGCCGAACGCGACGACACCGACATTTCCGTCATCAGCGGCCGATCGCTCCAGGACGTCCGATCGATGGTGGGACTCGAGCAGCTCAGCTACGCGGGCAATCACGGCCTCGAAATCGCGGGACCGGGCATGGCGGACTTCGTCCACGAGGATCTGGCGCACTACCGCGAACGCGCCGAAGAAATCGCCGGCGACCTGGAGGAGATCGCGCTGGGCGGCGCGTGGATCGAGGCCAAGGGTCCCACGCTCACCTACCACTACCGCGCCGTCCCGGAGAACGGCCGGCGGGCGCTGATCGAGCGGGCCCACGAAATCATCAATCAGGCGGGCTATCAGGCCCGCGACGCCCACTGCGCCGTCGAGGCCATTCCCCCCATCGGCTGGGACAAAGGCCGGGCGGTGCTGCATGTCCTGCGCACCCGTTACGGGGCCTCCTGGTCCGAGGCCGTGCGGGTCGTCTACGTCGGGGACGACCAGACCGACGAGGACGCCTTCCGTTTCCTGGCGGGGCTCGCCATGACCTTCCGGGTCGGGAGCGCCGACACGCACACCGCCGCCAGTCGGCGCCTCCCCGACGTCGAGGCCGTCCGGGCGCTGCTGCGATGGCTGGCGAGGCGCCGGCCGAAGACCCGCTAGTTGGAGCTGTTCGAGCTCTCGGTTCTCTGCGCCGCGGCTCTCGCCACCTCCGTCCTGTCGGCCATCGTGGGAATGGCCGGAGGCATCACTCTGCTCTCGGTGATGCTCCTCTTCCTGGAGCCCCTGGTCGCCATCCCCCTGCACGGCGTGATCCAGCTCGTCTCGAACGCCACTCGCACGGCGATCCAGCGGCGCCACGTCGACCGCGGAATCC
>JAOTUO010000396.1 GCA_029863845.1 Myxococcales bacterium | reverse complement strand
CACGGGGGTGCGACGCGAATCGCTCCTCGAGCCCGTCGATGAGTGCGCCGATTCATCTGTCCGTGCGGGCGATCTCCTCGTCGTAGACGGCCCGGATGAACTCCAGGTCCGCCTCCGTGACCCGGGCCTTCACGGCCTCGTCGTTGGAGCCGTCATCGGCGACGATCTGGCTTTCGTCGAAGACCTCGAAGCCCTGGGAAAGGCCGTGCTTCCGTCCCAGAAATTGGTGGGAGACCACGGCGATGGTCCGGTAGCCGGAATCGCGAAGGACCTCGGCCAGGGTGACGACGTCGGCGGCGAGCACCGAGCTGCTTCCCACCGCGCCATGACGGAGCGGAGGCAGGGACGTGTGGAGGGAAGCCATGCTCGGAAGGGTCCAGGGGGCCTGGGCGTAAGCGCGGTCGAATCGCACACCGGAGGCCGCCAGGGCGTCGATTCGCGGGGTGGTGGACCGCGTGTAGCCGTAGGCGCCCACGTGATCCGAGCGCAGCGTGTCGATGGTGACGAGCACGAGGTCGGGACGGGGCTCCGACTCGCCGTGTAGCCCACCGCAGCCAAACGCCAGCATCCAGAGGATCGCTCCCACACACCCGCGGAACCCGCCGCGATCCCGGACCTTGATTCCCGCCATCGACCCGTGAGCGACCATGCGGCGGGTAAGGTAACCCGCGGCCGGTGAACAAGCGGTCGCAGAGCGCGGCCCTGGCAGCCGAGCAGGCGCCGGCGTTCGGTAGCCCCCGGGTGGCCGCCAGGCGCGGTCGATCCCCGACGACGCACCGGTCGGAAAGGTCACGCCCGTGGGCGACTCCCGGCCTCCTCCGGCGGCGGCCGACGAAGCGCGAGCAGCGTCGAGAAGGCGACGAAGAGGAGGATCAGACCGCTGATCCAGGCGGAAGCGACGTCGCAGTCGAGTTCCCCGCAACGAAAGAGCCAGGTTGCGATGGAGAACAGCAGCAGTCCCACACCAATCGCCTCGTGCCGCGTCCACAGGAAGGCGAAGGCCAGGAGGATCGCGAAGTAGTAGGAGCTGAGTTCGAGGAGCACGGGGATCAGCCCCACGCCCAGCACAGCGGTCACCCAATCCGGGTTGCGGGACGCGGCGAGCGCGACCAGAACCACGGATGCGAGGCCGAGCGCGAGGTAGACCGGGAGGCGGCGCGCGAAGGTCTCGGCGCGGCTCGCCTTCCAGGCCGCGTAGGGTTCCCACCGGGAGCGATCGACCGTGACCCCGGCCCGCTCGTCGTGCCGGTAGGAGAGAAGCGCTCGCGCTCCCACCAGGTTTGTGGACGCAGTGGCGACGTGGAGGCGACTGTTCTCCGCGAAGGCCACCCAGCTCTGGAACCCGCCGGCCGTCCACGAGGAGGCGGCCACCAGCAGCGCGACCGTGCCGGCGAGGCTCGCAGCGAAACGCAGGTGATTGCGCGCCGGGAGCCATGAGCGTTCGCGACGCATTCGGGTCAGCGCCGCCAGGGCCATGGCGGCCGGGATCATCACCGGAAAGATGCGCAGGCAGGTCGCATGGGCCAGCAGGATGCCGGCGGCGGCCGGGTGCCCGCGCCGCAGACAGCAGAGTCCACCCACCGAGGCGGCCAGCCAGTCGTAGCGGAGGATCGATCCCCCGACCCACTCCCAGCGAGTGGGCTGGTTGGTTCCCCAGAAGATCAGCGCGATGCACATCGCACGCCAGCCGAAGGCCCACGCGACGGCGCCGAACATCAGTGCCAGGAGGAGCGGATCGATCGAGGTCAGGAGCCGCAGCTGCCCGACGCTGGCCGGCGCGGTATTCGCGAGAAGCGACCCGAGCAGTCCCCAGGCGGGGGGCGCGTTGTAGCCGTGGTCCGTGCGGATCTTCAGCCAGGCATCGAGAGGAAGTCCGCGGCGGAACCAGGCGACGTCGTTGCTGAAGGCGCGCCAACGCGCCTCGCTGAAGTGCCGTTTGCAGCGATCGGGATCGGCGATGAGAGGACGGGCGCTCTCCAGCTGGTTCGTTTCGAGGTTGCGGATCGTCGCGCCCCCGGCCCGGGTCCCGTAGCCGGCCTCGACGTCGGCGGTCACCGTGCACGCGTAGATCCGGGTGTAGCCGAGCTCCGGGAAGTACTTGCCTCCGATGTAGTAGTGGAAGGAGTCCCAGTAGTGGAACCAGACCCCGAAGCCCTTCTGGTAGGGGAACCACCAGACCAGGATCGTGAGCAGCGCGAGCCCGGCCAGCAGTCCGCTGCGGGTGCGACGCAGCAGCTCGGGGCGACGTCGCCAGGACGCCACGAGCCCGCCCGCCAGCAGCAGGGTCGTCGCTGCTGCGATCCCGATGCGCAGGGTCTCGGCGAGCTCGATCGAAGCGGCCGGAGCGGGTGGACTCACGGCTGCTGCCGGAGCGCCTCGAGCACCACGTTCTGTCCCGCGTAGTCCTTCAGGGAGACTTTGTGTCCGGTGCTGTCCTGGAGCGTGAAGGCGGGAGCCTTCTTTCCTTCTTCGACGGGCATCGCTGCGGACCCTCCATTCCGGGAAAACTGCCGCGGAGGACTCTATCATGGCCGGTGACGAGTTGGGCAGCGAGGAGGACCCCCCATGCAGAAGCAAACGCTGTCGATCCAGGAGATCTCGGATCGGATCCAGATCGGCGACCTGCTCACCCGCTACACGGTGGCGATCGATACCAAGGACTGGAACCTGCTGGACACCTGCTTCACGCCCGACGCCCGGGTCGACTACACCACCTCGGGCGGTACGAAAGGGGCGTACCCCGAGGTGCGGAAGTGGCTCGAGAAGGTGCTGGCCGCGTTTCCGATGACCATGCACTTCATCAGCAACTCGACGGTCGAGCTCGAGGGCGACACCGCCCGGAGCCGGACCTACGTCATCAATCCGATGGGCCTGCCCAAGCCCGACGGCGGACTCCAGATGTTCACGGTGGGCGCCTACTACATCGACGATCTCGTGCGCACCGACG
>JAOTUO010000395.1 GCA_029863845.1 Myxococcales bacterium | reverse complement strand
GCGCGCTCGAGCAGGGGCTGGCCGAGTTCGAGGCGGCCCAGGCTGCGACGGCGGATTTGCCGGCGGCGCACCTGAACCTCGCCGTGCTGCACGAGAACCGGGGCCGCCCGGACCTGGCGGAGGCGGCCTACCGCAGCGCGCTGTGGAGGGACCCGGGCTTCCTGCCGGCGCGCGCGAATCTGGCGCTCCTCTACAACCGGACCGGCCGCAACGAGGAGGCCGAGCGCGTGCTGCGGGAGGCTCTCGAGTTCGCGCCCGGGGAGGGTGAGCTTCACTACTCGCTCGGTCTGCTGCTCGCCGAGGCAGGCCGCCTCGACGAGGCGGCCGACGCCCTGGGTCGGGCGGCGGAGCGGATGCCCGGCTACGCCCGCGTCCGCACCAACCGCGGCCTCGCGCTGATGCGCCTGGGGCGCGCGGCGGAGGCCGAGGCGGTGCTGCTCGAGGCGCAGGCCCTGGACCCGGCCGATCCCGGCGCCGCCCACGCGCTGGCGGTCCTGTACGCGCAGCGCGAGGACTGGCCGCGCGCGCTCCCGCACGCGCGCCGGCTCGTCGACCTCGCGCCGGACGCTCCGGGCCCGCGCGGTCTGCTGGAACGCATCGAAGCCGAGCTCGAGTGACTTCTCAGGGTTGGCGAGCCAAGGCTGCGGTCCCGCGCCGTCCTTCTTTCGGAATGCATCCAGGACGCGCTCGCCGGCGTTCCCCGAGATGGCGAAGCGGGCGGTGCCGCCGGGCGCGAACGCCTTCAGGTGCAGCACGTCCACGGGAACGCAGACGGAAGCGCAGGCCAACGACGCCGATTGCCGCTGCGCAGACGGCAGCAACTCGAAGCGGTGTCCAGATCCGCCGACGCATCGCGCGAGCTTGGCTGCCAACGCTCGGCATGCGATGTGATACGCTCGTTTCAGCCGTGCCCGGACCGCGTCCCGACCCTCCCCTCATCTCGATCGTGGTGCCCGTCCTCGACGAAGAGGACTGCGTCGAAGAGCTCGCGCGGCGCGTCCGCGAGGCGATGGCGGGCGGCGGCGCGCGCTACGAGATCCTGTTCGTGGACGACGGAAGCCGCGACCGCACGCCGGAGCGGGTGGCGGAGCTGCACAAGAGCGATCCCGCGACGGTCGGGACCCTCCGCTTCACCCGGAGCTTCGGTCACCAGGCGGCCCTCGCCGCTGGGCTGCGTCACGCGCGCGGGGACGCCGTCGTCAGCATGGACGGCGACCTGCAGCACCCCCCCGAGCTCTTGCCCACCCTGATCGACGCCTGGCGCGGCGGCGCCGACGTCGTCAACACGGTGCGCCGCCTGCCGCCCGGCGCCGCGCGCAGCCTGAAGGAGCGGACGGCCCACGTGTTCTACCGCGTGATGGCGGCCCTCGCGTCGGTCCCGGTGATCCCGGCGGGCGCCGATTTCCGCCTGCTCGACCGGCGCGCCGTGGACGCCTTCAACGCCCTCGAGGAGCGCTCCCTCTACGCGCGCGGGCTGATCCCCTGGCTCGGCTTTCCGGAGACGCGGGTCGAGTACGAGGTCGCCGATCGCTACGCCGGTCGCAGCAAGTACGGTCTCTGGCCCATGCTGCGACTCGCCCTCGATGGGATCTTCTCGTTCTCGGTGCTGCCCCTGCGCCTGATCTCGATCCTCGGCCTCGTCACGACGCTCTTTGGTGTGGGGTTCGGGGTCTTCGCCCTCGTCGCACACCTCAGCGGCGGCGTGGTGGCGAGCGGCTGGACGTCGGTGGTGGTCCTGATCCTGGTCTTCGGAGGCGTGCAGCTGCTCTCGATCGGCATCCTGAGCGAGTACGTGGGCCGCGTCTACGCCGAGGTGAAGCGCCGACCCCGCTACGTCATCGAATCCCAGAGCGAACCGGATTCTCCGTGAGCTGCGCGGTTTGCGGCGCGGCCCGGACGCGCGGCAAGCTCCGCCGGGGCGACGTGGACATCCTCGAGTGTCCGTCCTGCGGGCTGGCGTTCTGGACGCCCCCGGCCGGGTTCCGGCCCGATCGCGTCTACGACGCCGGCTACTTCGCGGGTGCGCAGGTCGACCGCGGCTACGACGACTACGGCGATCTCGAGGCGTCGCTGCGGCTCACCTTCGCGCGGCGACTGGCGCGCATCCCGCGCCCGGCCGGCCGCGCGCGCCTGCTGGACGTGGGCGCGGCCTACGGCTTCGCCCTCGACGAGGCCCGGCGCGCCGGCTGGGAGGCCACCGGACTCGAGATCTCGGCGCCGGCGGTCCGGCGCGCCGCGGCCCTCGCGCGCGGCCGCGTGGTCGTGGCCGACGCGGCGGCGGCGCCCTTCGCGAGCGGGCGTTTCGACGCGGTGACGCTGTGGGACGTGCTCGAGCACCTGCCGCAGCCGCACGCGGCCGTATCCGAGATGGCCCGGTTGCTGCGTCCCGGGGGACGCCTGGTGCTGAGCACCGGCGACGTGGGGAGCCTCGTGGCGCGGCTGTCGGGAGCGCGCTGGCACCTCTACACGATTCCCGAGCACCTGTTCTTCTACACCCGCCGGAGCCTGCGTGCGCTGCTCGAGGCCCACGGCTTTCGCGTGGAGTCGCTGCGGGCCGAGGCCTCGACCTACACGCTGGGATACCTGGTCGAGCGCCTGCGCAAGACGCTCCTCGGCCGCTCGGCGCGGCGTCCGGCGCGCTGGCCCGGATCGGGGCTGCGCATCGGCGTCAACCTCTTCGACGTCGTGACGGTCGAGGCCGTGCTGCGGGCCCGCGCATGAGGGCGCGCGAAAGGGTGGGGCTGCTGGCGGCGGCCGGCGCCACGACGCTGCTGTGGCTGATCACGGGCACCCAGGCGACGCTCCCGGAGCTGCACGGCAGGGCGCGGGGCTGGTCCGGAGACTTCGTCAACTACTACCTGCCGAACGCCGAGTACGCAGGGTCGCGTCTCGCGGCCGGTGAGCTTCCGCTGTGGAATCCGCACCAGAGCGCCGGCACGCCGTTCCTGGC
>JAOTUO010000394.1 GCA_029863845.1 Myxococcales bacterium | reverse complement strand
AATGTCGGCGAAGTTCCCGTCGCCGGCCGACAGCACCGTCGCCATGACCTGGGTCTCGTCGCGGTAGCCGTCGGGGAACAGCGGCCGGATCGCGCGGTCGATGAAGCGGCACACCAGGATCTCGCGATCCGACAGGCGCCCCTCGCGCTTGAAGAAGCCCCCGGGAATCTTCCCCGCCGCCGAGGTCTTCTCGACGAAGTCCACCACGAGCGGGAAGAAGTCGATCCCCGGCCGCGGCGCGGCGCGCGCGACGGTGACGAGCACGGTGGTCTCGCCGTAGGTCGCGACGACGGCGCCTGCGGCCTGCTTGGCCAGGCGGCCGGTTTCCAGGGTGAGCGTGCGGCCGCCCAGCTCGAGATTCACGGTTTCCGGTTGGAACCAATAGGAAGGCATGAATAGACGTCTCCTCTCCGATCCCCTTCGGTCTGACTGGGGTGGAGTGTTGCGAACGGCGCGCAGGGAGAGACGCGATGGAATGCGGAATCAGTGATGCGCGAAGCCCGCGCTTCGCGGATGACGGATTTCCGCATTCCACGGCGGCGCGATCCGCGCCGGCCGATTGATGATGTTCCGCTGAACGCGCCCCGGATCGTTCCGGGGATCGCTCAGCGGCGCAGACCCAGGCGCTTGATGAGCGCCTGGTATCGGACGGGGCCCGTTCGTCGCAGGTATTCGAGCAATCGCCTGCGCTGACTCACGAGCTTGAGCAGACCCCGGCGCGAGTGGTGATCCTTCGTGTGAAGCTTGAAGTGCTCGGAGAGCCCGTTGATCCGTTCCGTGATGAGGGCGATCTGGACCTCCGGCGACCCGGTGTCCTTCTCGTGGACGCGGTACGCCTCGAGGGCCTGTGCCTTCATCACCTTGGAGATCAATCCGAGCTCCCTTCGCGGGTTTCGATGTCTTGTTGCTGGGCCGCGAGTGTGGCAAAGCTACACGGGCCCGGCAACCGAGCGCAGAACCCGCAGCGGGCGGAGCCGCCGCCCCGGCCTCATCTCCAGGACCGCGAGCAGCTCGCCGCCGGGCTCCAGGGCCGCGACGCGCGAGCCGGTGGCCAGCGCCCGCAGGGGGGGCCCGGACGCCGCGATCTCGGCGCCGTGCAGCACCCTGCGCGTATCGTCCCGCCCGAGGCGCAGCACCGGAAGCCCGAGGACGTCGACGGCCGGGATCAGGCGACCCTCGACACCGCCCCGCTCCGACTCCTGCTGCAGCTGCTCGGCCGGAGCCGCCTGGGCCGAGGCGAATGGCTCGCTGCGCGTCCGGCGCAGGCAGGCCAGGTGCGCGCCGCAGCCGAGCTTCGCGCCGACGTCCGCCGCGAGCGTTCGGACGTAGGTGCCCGCCGAGCACTCCACCTCGATCTCGATCCGAGGCGGCTCATAACGCAGCAGCTCGAGCCGGTCGATGCGCACCCGCTTCGAGGCGCGTTCGACCTCGCGCCCCTCGCGGGCGATGCGGTGCAGGGGCACGCCTGCGTGCTTCACGGCGCTGAACATCGGGGGGACCTGCTCGATCTCGCCGCGGAACCCGGCGAGCGCGTCCCGGACGGTCGCCTCGTCGGGCAGCGACCCCTCGTGCCGGTGCAGGACCGCGCCGTCGGCGTCGAGCGTGTCCGTCTCTTCCCCCAGCCGGATCGCCCCCACGTAGACCTTCGAGCCCCCTTCCAGGAAGGGCACGAGCTTCGTGGCATCGCGGATCGCCAGGGGCAGGACACCGGTGGCGAGCGGGTCGAGGGTCCCCAGGTGGCCCACCCGACGCGTCCCCAGCCAGCGCCGGGCCGCATCGACCACGTCGTGGGAGGTCCAGCCCCGGGGCTTGTCGACCACCAGGAAGCCGGCCGGCCCAGGGCGCTCCGGCCGCCGTCGCCTACGCCGGCTCGTCATCGGAGAGCGATCGGAGGAGCGCCAGGGTCCGGCTCCCCAGGGCGAGCGATGGGTCGTAGCAGAAGCGCAGCTCGGGCATCCGCTTGAGCGAAAGCTGCCGAGCGAGGCGCCGGCGCAGGAAGGACGCCGCGCTCTCCAGTCCTTCCTCGATGCGATCCCGGGTCGTCGCATCGAGAGAGCTCCAGAAGACCAGCGCGTGCGAGAGGTCCGGCGCCACGTCCACGCGCGTGAGCGTCACCAGCTCGATGCGCGGGTCCGTCACCTCCTCGAGCAGCATGCGAGCGATTTCGCTCTTCAGCTGCTCGGCGACGCGCTGCGTGCGACGGGATACCACCCCTCATTCCTCCGAGTCCGCGTCTCCCTCCCCCCAGGCGGCCTCCTGGTAGGGTAGTTGGATCGTCTCGACATCGCTGTGGACCACCTCGGCCAGGTGGAGCTCTTCGATGAACGCCACCGCCCGGTCCAGCAGCGTGCGAACGGAGGTCGCGTCGGCTCCCGCCGCGGCCAGCCCGATCACGGCGCGCTGCCACGTGTCCTGGCCTCCGACCTCCACGACCGAGAGATTGAAGCGATTGCGGACACGCCGGGTGATCGAGCGCACCACGCCGCGCCGTTCCTTCAGCGACCTGGAACCGTGAATGTGGATCTCGACGGCCGCAGCTCCGACGATCATCAGAGCGTCGCGGGCTGCTCCTCGAGCGCGTAGACCTCGATCACGTCGCCGATCTTGATGTCGTTGTAGCCCTCGACCCCGATCCCGCACTCGAAGCCCGCGGCCACCTCGCGCGCGTCGTCCTTGAACCGCTTGAGCGACGAGACCTTGCCCTCGTAGACCTGCACGCCGTCGCGCAAGAGCCGGCACAGGCCGCCGCGGCGTACGACCCCCTCGGCCACCTGGCAGCCGGCGATGGTGCCGATGCGCGGGACGGCGAATGTCTGGCGCACCTCGGCGCGGCCCACGAAGGCCTCGCTGACGGTCGGCGGGAGCAGGCCCACCATGGCTTTGCGCACGTCGTCGGTCGCTTCGTAGATGACCCGGTAGACGCGGACGTCGACGCCCTGCCCTTCGGCCGCC
>JAOTUO010000155.1 GCA_029863845.1 Myxococcales bacterium | reverse complement strand
CTGGGCTTCCCCGATGCGGACGCGCTCGTCGAACGCATCCGAAACGGCGAGGTCGCGGGCCTCGTCGCCTGGGGGCACGACGTGCTCGGCGCGAGCGGCCTCGGAGGCGTCGAGTCGCTCGCCGGGCTCGACACGCTGATCGTGCTGGACACGCATCACTCCGAGCTCCAGCGCGTGGCCCACGTCATGATCCCGGTGCGTCACGCCGCCGAGAAGTTCGGCACGCTGACCAACAGCGCCGGGCGCGTGCAGCGCGTGCGCCCGGCCGTCGAGCCCGCCTGGGAGGCCCGCGCCGAGGGTTCGGTGATCGCCCAGCTCGGCGCGGCGTTGGGGCTCGAGGGCTTCGACGGCCGCTTCGAGCCCCGGGAGGTCTCGCGGGAGCTGGCCGCGAGCCATCCGGCTTTCGCGGGCCTCGACTGGGATTCCGTGGGGGGCGGCGGACGCCCGATCGCCGAGGCGAAGGGCGAGGCGGAGGCGTCGCACGTCTAGATGCTCGTCGAAGTCGTGATCAAGGCGCTGTTCATCCTGTTGGTCGCCATCGGCTCGTTCGTGCCCATCATCACCTGGGTCGAGCGCAAACAGAGCGCCATCATGCAGGATCGCATCGGCGCCAATCGCGCGGACGTCGCCGGCATCCGGATCCTGGGACTGTTCCACCCGATCGCCGACGTGATCAAGCTGTTCGCCAAGGAAGACGTCGTCCCGCTGGGAGCGAACCGGGTGATGCACCTCGTCGCGCCCGTCATCGCGGCGGTCCCGGCCGTGATCGCCTACGCGGTGATTCCCTTCGGCGCGGTCTATGCCTTCGGCGCCAAGGAGATCAGCCTGGTCGTCGCCGACCCGGACTGGGGCCTGCTCTACATCTTCGCCATCGGCTCGATCGCCACCTACGGGACCATCATGGCGGGCTGGTCGAGCAACAACAACTGGTCGATGCTCGGCGGGCTGCGCGCCTCGGCCCAGATGATCTCCTACGAGGTCACCATGGGGCTCTCCGTCGTGGGCGTCTTCATGGTGTTCCACACGCTGAAGCTCACCGACATGGTCTTCGCGCAGGACAGCACCTTCCGCCTGCTCGGTTTCCTCGACGTGCTGTTCGGGTTGCCGGTTCCCGTCTGGCTCGACTGGCTGCGGCTTCCCAACTGGGGGATCTTCCTGCAGCCGCTCGCCTTCGTGATGTTCCTCACCGCCATCATGGCGGAGAACAAGCGCCCTCCCTTCGACATGCCCGAGGGCGAGTCGGAGATCGTCGCCGGCTATCACACCGAGTACTCGGGCATGCGCTTCGGCCTGTTCTTCATGTCGGAGTTCATCGAGGTGGTCGTGATCGCCGGCCTCGTCTCGACCCTCTTCCTGGGCGGGTGGTCGATTCCGTACCTGTCCCAGGAGACGATCATCGGAGCCATCTCCTCGGTCTTCGGCATCGGCTTCGCGACGGGCCTGTGCATGATCCTGCACGTTCTCACCTTCTTCTTGAAGGTGATCGTGATGATCTGGCTCCAGATGGCGCTGCGCTGGTCGCTCCCGCGCTTTCGCTACGACCAGGTGATGGACCTCTGCTGGAAGGTCCTGCTGCCGCTCTCGATCGCCAATGTCTTCGTGACGGGGCTCGTGATGCTGCTGGTCCAGAGGGGGGCCGCGTGACCGCTTCGGTCGTCTTCTTCTACGCTTTCGCGGCCCTCGCGGTCGTCTCGGCCCTCGGGATGGTGCTCAACCTGCGCAACACGGTGGCGTCGGCCATGAGCCTGGTGGTGACGATGGTTGCGCTCGCCGGGATCTACGTGCTGCTCGAGGCCCACATCGTGGCGGTCTTCCAGATCATGGTCTACGCCGGAGCGATCATCGTCCTGTTCCTGTTCGTGGTCATGCTCCTCAACCTGCGCACCGACGCCTTCTCGCCGGGTCGCCAGAAGCTGGTCAAGCTCGCCGCGACCCTGATCGCGTTCGTGGTGCTGGCGGAGCTGCTGCGCGTGCTGACGACCGGGCTGCCCGAGGCGCAGCCCCTGCCCGAGGGCTACGGCGGCTACGCGCAGGTCGGCGTGGCGCTCTACACCGACTACGTGCTCCTCGTGGAGGTTTCGGGCCTGCTGCTCCTGGCGGCGATCGTGGGCGCGCTGATCCTCGCCAAGAGGGACATCGGGTGACCCCATGGTGCCCCTGGAACACGTCATCGGGCTCTCCGCCATCCTCTTCGCAATCGGGATTCTGGGCGTCGTCGTCCGGCGCAACCTGATCGTGATCCTGATGTCGATCGAGCTGATGCTGAACGCGACGAACCTGGCGTTCGTCGGCTTCAACCGCATGTGGCCGGTCTTTGGCGGCGAGCCGAGCCTCGACGGTCAGGTCTTCGTACTGATGGTCATCACCGTGGCGGCGGCCGAGGTCGCCGTGGGGCTGGGCATCGTGATCGCGTTGTTCCGGAACCGCGACTCCGTGGACGTCGAGGAGGCGAGCCTTCTCAAGTGGTGAGCGCAGGCACCGCGAGTGAGATGCTGCGTTGGATCCCTCTGCTGCCCCTGGCGGCGGCGGCGTATCACGGCGTGATGCTGGCGTTCGTGCGGAGGCCGACGCCGCGCTGGGCGACGATCGCGATCTCGTGCGGCTCGGTCGCGCTCTCGTTCGTCCTGGCCTGTGTGGGGTTCTGGAAGCTTCGCGGCCTCGCCCCGGAGTCGCGGGTCCTCGTGGACGAGATCTACACGTGGATCAGCGCCGGAGTCGGTGACCAGGCGTTCAGCTCGGACCTCGCCTTCGCGCTCGATCCGATTTCCGCCGTGATGGCGCTCGTCGTCACCGGGGTGGGCGCGCTCATCCACATCTACTCCGTCGGCTACATGGACGACGACGACCGCGAGGACAAGGGCTTCCAGCGCTTCTTCTGCTACCTGAACCTATTCACCTTCTCGATGCTCGTCCTCGTGCTCGCGGACAACCTCGTGCTCATGTTCGTGGGCTGGGAGGGCGTCGGCCTCTGCTCCTACCTGCTGATCGGCTTCTGGTACAGCGACCGCTTCAACGCCTACTGCGGGAGCAAGGCCTTCATCGTGAACCGGATCGGGGACTTCGCGTTTCTCGTGGGGATCTTTCTCGTCTTCCGGGCGCTCGCGGACCTGGGAGCCCCTTCCGTCGGGTTCGCCGACATCGAGAAGCACGCGGCGCAGATGGCTGCGATGACGCTCCCGGTTCCGGCCTGGATGCCCTTCGGGCCCGACTGGAGCCTGGTGAACACCGCGGCGCTCTGCCTGTTCGTGGGGGCCTGCGGCAAGTCGGCGCAGCTGCCCCTCTACGTCTGGCTCCCCGACGCCATGGCGGGCCCCACGCCCGTCTCGGCGCTGATCCACGCCGCCACGATGGTGACCGCCGGCGTCTACATGGTCTGCCGCCTGAGCTTCCTGTTCGCGGTCGCGCCGGAGGCCTCGGCCGTGGTGGCCTGGGTCGGGGGGGTCACCGCGATCTTCGCCGCGACGATCGCGATCGCGCAGACCGACATCAAGAAGGTGCTCGCGTACTCGACGGTCAGCCAGCTCGGCTACATGTTCCTCGCGGCCGGCTGCGGCGGCTACACGGCCGCCCTCTTCCACCTCGGCACCCACGCCTTCTTCAAGGCCCTGCTCTTCCTCGGCGCCGGCGCGGTGATCCTCGCCATGCACCACGAACAGGACATCGAGAAGATGGGAGGGCTCCACCGTCGGATCTGGCGCACGCACCTCGTGTTCCTGGCCGGGGTGCTGGCGATCGCCGGGTTCCCGGGCTTCTCGGGCTTCTTCTCGAAGGACGAGATCCTGTTGGCCGCCTACACGTCGCACGTGCCGGGCCACCAGTGGCTCTACGCCATCGGCGTCGCGACGGCGGGCCTCACGGCCTTCTACATGTTCCGCCTCTACTTCCGGACCTTCTGGGGCAAGTCGCGCGCTCCCAAGGCGCTGCGCGACCACATGCGGGACCCCGTGGCCTGGGTGATCGATCCGCTCTGGGTGCTCGCGTTCTTCTCGATCTTCGCCGGCATCGTCGGATTGCCGCAGGCCTATGGCGACTGGTTCCGCGGCTGGGGCGTCGAGGAGTCGAACAGCCTGGCGAAGTTCCTGGCTCCCGCCCTGGCGCCGGGCGAGCCTCACGCGCTCGCGCACAGCACCGAGTACTGGATGGCGCTGGGGACGGTGCTGCTCGCGGCGCTGGGCGCCGCGCTCGCATGGTTGCTCTACGTGCGCCGGCCCGAGCTTCCCGGGCGGATCGCGCGGGCGGTGGCGGCGGTCTACCGGCTGGTGCTCAACAAGTACTACGTCGACGAGGTCTACGACGCCGCCGTGGTGCGCCCCCTGGTGCGGTTCTCCGACCGGGTGCTCTTCCGGGGCATCGACGCCGGGCTGATCGACGGCGCCGCCGTGAACGGGACGGCGCGGACGGTGCGGGGCATCGCGGCGAACGGCCTCAAGTACGCCCACTCGGGGCTTACCCAGGGCTACATCTTCTTCATGCTCGCGGGGGCCGTCGCCCTCGTGGGTTATCTGGTCAGGTAGGTCGCCATGGGCGTCATGGACGAGTACCTGCTGGGCTTCATCACCTTCTTCCCGCTGCTGGTCGGCCTGGGCTTGCTGGCCACGAGCGTTCTGTCTTCCGTCCTGGGCGCGACCGGGCTGCCAGCCTCGCTCTGGCGGGCGGTGGGCCTGGCCAGCACGGTTCTCACCTTCCTGCTCTCGCTGCGGCTGTTCGCGGCCTTCGACGTGACGCAGACCGAGTTCCCCTTCCAGTTCGTCGAGTACGCGGCCTGGATGCCCGAATACGGGATCCACTACTTCGTGGGCGTGGACGGCATCAGCCTGGTGATGGTGCTGCTCACCACCTTCCTCATGCCGATCGTCCTGCTCGCGTCCTGGACCGACATCACGCGCTCCGTGAAGACCTACGTCTTCTTCATGCTCTTCCTCGAGACGGGCATGCTCGGCGCCTTCGTCTCCCTCAACCTCTTCCAGTTCTACATCTTCTGGGAAGTGATGCTGATTCCGATGTACTTCATCATCGGAATCTGGGGTGGCCCGCGCCGCATCTACGCGGCCGTCAAGTTCTTCCTGTTCACGATGTTCGGATCCCTGCTCATGCTCGTGGCGATCCTCGTCGTCTACTACCTGAGCTACGAGCAGACCGGCGCCCTCGGTTTCGATCTGATCGCGCCTTTGGGGAGCGAAAGTCCCGCACTGCTCGATACGACGATTCCGATCACGGGGCAGGCGGTGTGGTGGCAGACGCAGTTCTGGCTCTTCGCTGCGTTCGCGCTCGCCTTCGCGATCAAGGTGCCGATGGTGCCGTTCCACACCTGGCTCCCCGACGCCCACGTCGAGGCGCCGACGGCGGGCTCGGTGATCCTCGCTGGCGTGCTCCTCAAGATGGGCACCTATGGATTCCTCCGCTTCGGGCTCACCCTGTTTCCCCACGGCGCCCAGGCGTTCACGATGCCGATCCTCGTCCTGGCGCTCGTGGGGATCATCTACGGCTCCCTGGTCGCGATGGTGCAGCCGGACATCAAGAAGCTCGTGGCCTACTCGTCCGTGGCGCACCTGGGGTTCGTGATGCTCGGGATCTTCGCGCTGAACGACCAGGGCGTCAGCGGCGCCGTCCTCCAGATGGTCAACCACGGTCTCTCGACGGGCGCCCTCTTCCTGCTCGTCGGCATGCTCTACGAGCGCCGGCACACGCGGCTGATCGCCGATTTCGGGGGGATCGCCAGGCCGATGCCGGTCTTCGCCGCCTGCTTCGGGATCGTCACCATGTCGAGCATCGGTCTCCCGCTGCTCAATGGCTTCGTCGGCGAGTTCCTGATCCTGCTGGGCACCTTCCTCGCATTTCCGGTGGTCGCGGTGATCGCGACCAGCGGCGTCGTGCTGGCCGCGGCGTACATGCTGTGGATGTACCGGCGCGTGATGTTCGGGCCTGTCGAGCACGCGGAAAACCGCAAGCTGATCGATCTGGGTCTGCGCGAGAAGCTGGTGATGGCCGCGGTTCTGGTCCCCATCTTCTGGATCGGCGTCTACCCGGAGACCTTCCTGAGCCGGATCCGGCCCTCGGTGATCGAGCTGGTGGACCAGGTCGTGAAGGCGCGCGGAGCGGAAGCCGCGCCGGAGGCGGCGCGCGCGGAGCCGGGCCTCGGGATCGGCGTCCGCAGCGTGGGGGAAGCGGTGCCGTGAGCTTTCCCGACCTCAACTTCTCGGTGCTCGCGCCCATCGGCTTCGTCGCCGTGGGTGCGATGGTCGTGCTGATGGGCGAGGTGTTCCTCTCGCGCGCGCGGACCTTCCTGGGCCGGGAGATCACCGAGGCGTGGATCGGGAGCATGCTGGCTCTCACCTCGATCGTCTTCCTGGCCCTCGCCATCTACGCGGCCTGGGCGGCGTTCGCCGCGGGCTCCTCGGCGGTCTTCAACCCCGACAACCCGATGCTTCGGCTCGATTCGTTCTCGGCCCTCGTCTCCGGGGTCATCGCCCTCGCCTCGCTCCTGTCCTGCGCCCTCGCCATCGCCTATCTGGCCGATCTGCGCATCAACCACGGGGAGTTCTACGCCCTGGTGCTGCTGGCGACGGCGGGCATGCTGCTGATGGTGGCGGCGGTGGACCTGCTGGTCGTCTTCCTGGGTCTCGAGCTCATGAGCATCCCCATCTACGTGCTCGCGGGCTTCGACCGTCGCAAGCTCCGCAGCAACGAGTCCGCGCTCAAGTACTTCGTGATCGGCTCCTTCGCGAGCGCGGTGCTCCTCTACGGCATGGCGCTGCTCTACGGCACGGCCGGGGCCACCTCCTTCGAGGCGATTCGCGCCGGCTTCGACGCCGAAAGTCCCATGGCCCTGATCGGCCTCGGTCTCGTGGTGGTGGGATTCGCCTTCAAGATCTCGTCGGTTCCCTTCCACCAGTGGACCCCCGACGTCTACGAGGGCGCGCCGTCGGTGGTGACGGCCTTCATGTCGGTCACCGTGAAGATCGCGGCCTTCGCCACGCTGATGCGCCTGCTCGCCCTGGCGTTCGGGGGCCTCGGGGCGACGCTCGTGGACGTGCTGTGGGTGCTGGCGGCCCTGACGATCTTCGTCGGGAACGTGATGGCGATCATCCAGGAGAACGTGAAGCGGCTGCTCGCGTACTCGAGCGTCGCCCATGCCGGCTACCTCCTGATCGGTTTCGTCACGGGCACGATCGAGGGCTACACCGCGGTCCTCTTCTACCTCTTCATCTACCTCTTCATGAACCTGGGTGCCTTCGGCGTGGTGGTGGCGCTGGCGCACCGCGGACAGGAGTGCGAGCGGGTCGAGTCCTTCGCCGGGCTGGCCCGGAGCCGCCCGGGCCTCGCGGCGTTGATGACGCTGTTCATGATCTCCCTCGCCGGGATTCCCGGCACCGCCGGCTTCATCGCGAAGTTCGTGGTCTTCTCCGCGGCGGTGAAGGCCGGGGTGATCTGGCTGACGATCCTGGGCGTCCTGATGAGCGTCGTTTCCATCTACTACTACCTGCGGATTCCCGTTCTCATGTACATGAAGGAGCCGGCGGAGGACGCGGAGTTCGCCGAGGTCTCGAGCGGCGAAGCGCTTGTCCTGGGTCTGTGCGCGGCCGCGGTGCTCTGCTTCGGGATTCTCCCCAACGACCTCACGCTGCCGCTGCTGGGCAAGCTGCGTCTGCTCGATTGGGCGCAGGAATCCGTGAAGCTGCTCCTTGGCGCGTAAGCGGAAGCGCCGGACGCCGCGGCGGCGCCGCCGCCCGGACCACCGGAGCGACGCGCGCCCGTCGCCGCCGCCCACGGCCGCGAGGTCCGCCGGGCAACGCGCCTGGCGCCAGTTCTCGCCCCTGCTCTGGGGGCTCGCGCTCGCCCTCGTCATCCGGGCCTTCGTGATCGAGACCTTCTACGTGCCGTCGGAGTCGATGCTGCCGACGCTCCTGGTCGGGGACCACGTCATCGTGAACAAGTTCGCCTACGGCGCTCGCATCCCCTTCACCGACCTGCACCTGCCCGCGCTTCGGGAGCCGGAGCGGGGCGACGTCGTGATCTTCGCGCTCGGGATGGCGCCCGACGGCGGGATCTGCCCGCTCGACCGCTGCCCGGAACTGCGCCCGGAGGGCTTCGTCAAGCGGATCGTCGGCCTGCCCGGCGACAGCGTCGCCGTGAGCGGCGGCACCGTCGTGGTCAACGGAGAGCCGGTCGCCGTCACCTACGGCGGGGACGTGCACGACGACGACGCGGGCCAGTCCTTCCGGGTGGGACGCGAGACCCTGGGCGGGCGCTCGCACCCCGTTCTCGACCATCCCCGCTTCGTGGGCCTGGCGCTTCCGGAGACCGAGGTGCCCGAGGACCACTACTTCGTGATGGGCGACAACCGCGACAAATCGAACGACAGCCGCGGCTGGGGGCCGGTGGCGCGCAACGACCTCAAGGGCCCCGTCACGTTCATCTACTGGTCGTGGAACAACCGGGGGAGCTGGCTCTCGATGCTGAATCCCCTCACCTGGGTGCGGCTGCTCGCCGGTGAGACCCGCTGGAGCCGCTTCGGCACGCGCGTCGACTAGGCCAGCGCCGAGCCGGGCGGCCCGGCGTCGCTTTTATACGTTGCGTCAGACTCTCGTACCCGCGCCAAGAATTCGCCTATTTGTACGGATTTAGGCGTTTTTTGGCATCCGCGCCCGCTTGACGAATGACGCAATGCGTCTATATTCTCGGATGCCGTGAGCCTGCGATCGAAGATCCTCGTTCTCCTGGCGAGCGTGCTGGCCTTCTCGCTGGCTGCCTGCGCCGTGGCGATCTTCAATCTCGTTCGCGCGGCCCAGGATCTCCAGGACATCGCCAAGCGCGATATTCCCCTTGCGAGAGTCCTCACCGAGATCACCGCCGCACACCTCGAGCAGTCGATTCGATTCGAGCGGCCGCTGCGCTTCGCGTCGGAGCGGGGCGATTCCGACGGGCGAGAGGCCGGGTACCGGGCCGCGAAGGGCGAGTTCGATGCGCTCTCGGCGGAGATCTGGCGGAGCCTCCAGCGGGGCCGGTCGATCGCCGGCGGCGGTGACGGCGCCCCGGATCGCGAGCACCCCGAATCCGTCCTGGCTCTGCTCGAGCAGATCGATCGCGAGCACAACGAGTACGCTCGATCCGTGCGCCGCGCGTTCGAGCTGGTGGATCGCGGTGAGGTCGCACGCGGCGTCGCATTCGCGAACGGATTGCAGCGCGAAGAGGACCGCTTCGACCAGGCGCTCGCGGGGCTGCTGGTCCAGGTCGGCGGGCGCGTCGAGGCGGCGTCCATCGAGGCGAACGCGGAGGCGGACCGCACCGTCCTGGTCGTCGCCGCCCTGTCTGGAGTGGGGATCCTGCTCACGGCGAGCGTGTTCGCCTATTGCGTCCGCCTCGTTTCGGAGACCCGATCGCTGCGCGGCCTGCTCCCGATCTGCGCCTTCTGCAAGAAGATTCGTGACGACCACGGGTACTGGAATCAGCTCGAGGCCTACCTCGAGGAGAACTCGGAGGCCGAGTTCACCCACGGCCTCTGCGCCGAGTGCCGGCTCGATCTCGAGTCGA
>JAOTUO010000393.1 GCA_029863845.1 Myxococcales bacterium | reverse complement strand
GGATTGCGGCGGGTTGCGGCGAGCCGGGACCGGGTCGGATCCCGCAGCGAAATCAAGCGCAGGCCAATCCAATCTTCGCAAGGCGGCGGAGCCGCCGCGCAGTGAGCCGAAGGCGAACGAAGTCAGCTTTCCAGGGATGGCCGAGCCATTCGCGGAGGGATCCGACCCGGTCCCGGCCCATCGCGATCAACGGGCGTGGCGGGCCAGGCCTTCGGCGTCGAAGACGAGGCGGTCTCCCACGGCGAGGCCCAGCTCGCCGAGACGCCCCCCAGCCGTCTCGACCGCGAACTGCACCGGCGCTCCGCTCGCGTAGGTCGGCAGGCGCGCCTCGTACACCGCGGCCGACTCACCGGGTGCCCGCGGGGGCTCGGGGGCCATCGCGTGGATCGCGACCACGCGTCCCTCGGCGTCGAGGAACGCCACGTCGATCGGAACCGGGCACCGCCGCATCACCATCGACAGGGGCCGCGGCCGCGGCTGCACGAAAAGCATGCCGCCGCTGCGCGGGATGCGCGGCCGATCGCTGAGTCCGCGGAAGCGCGTCGCGGGGTCGAGGGCCAGCTCGAGCTCGAACAGCTGCCCCGCAATCTCGACCCACGCGGTCTCCGGACCGGCGGGCGGCGCCGGGGGATCCGGCTCGGCGCAGGCCGTCGCGGCCGCCGCCAGTACGGCGGCGGCGGCGACGCGCAGGCTGGCGGCCGCTCGCCCGGGCACCCGAGAAGGTTAGGAGAGGGACCGGGGATCCGGAAGGGTGGCGCCGGCGCGGGCGGGCTAGGGTTCGGCTCCGATGCGCGAGCTGTCGCGAGGCGCCACCCCGAAGGCCGTACTCTTTCTCTGCACGGGGAACTCCTGCCGCAGCCAGATGGCCGAGGGCTTCGCGCGCCAGAAGGCGGGGACCGACCTGCGCGTCTTCAGCGCCGGCACGGATCCCGTCGGCGTGAATCCCCTCGCCGTGCAGGTGATGGCGGAGGCCGGGATCGACATCTCCGCGCAGCGGTCGAAAGGGCTCGACGCGGTCCCGCTCGGGGAGGTGGACCTGGTGGTGACCCTATGCGGTGACGCCGCCGAACGCTGCCCGGCGCTGCCCGGAGGGGCCCCGCGCCTGCACTGGGGGCTGCCCGACCCGGCCGCCGCCCGCGGCACACCAGAGGAGATCCTCGATCGATACCGGGAGGTCCGCGACGCCGTGGCCAAGCGCGTGGAGGTGTGGCTGGCGTCGCTGCCGGGCCCACGGCCTTCGTGCTAGGCTGGGTTGACTCAGGAATCAATCCGTTGACGCAACCCCCAGCCGCGCGCTCGGGATCCACCGACGCATCCGAGCCGAGATCGGACGTACCCGGCCCGCAGCGCGCGAACAAGGAAGGACAGGGCGATGGGCAGGAAGGTCTACGTGATCGGTGTCGGCATGACCAAGTTCGAGAAGCCCGGATCGAGGGACTGGGACTACCCGGACATGGCGAAGGAGGCCGGCACCAAGGCGCTGGAAGACGCCGGCATTCCCTACAGCGAGATCGAGCAGGCCTGCGTCGGCTACTGCTACGGCGACTCGACCGCCGGGGAGCGCGCGGTGTACACGCTGGGCCTGACCGGCATCCCCATCTACAACGTCAACAACAACTGCGCGACCGGCTCGACGGCGCTCTTCATGGCCAAGCAGTTCATCGAGGGCGACCTCGCCGACTGCGCGCTCGCCCTGGGCTTCGAGAAGATGGAGAAGGGATCGCTGGGCATGAAGTACACCGATCGCGTCAATCCCATGGACAAGCACGCCCAGGCGATGATCGAGAAGCGGGGCTTCGCGAAGGCGCCGCCGGCGCCGCAGTTCTTCGGCAACGCGGGCCGCGAGCACATGGAGAAGTACGGCACCACGGCCGAGCAGTTCGCCAAGATCGGCTGGAAGAACCACAAGCACTCGGTGAACAACCCGTACTCCCAGTTCCAGGACGAGTACTCGCTCGAGGACATCCTGAACGCGCCGATGGTCTACGAGCCGCTGACCAAGCTCCAGTGCTGCCCCACCTCGGACGGCGCCGGCGCGGCGATCCTGGCCAGCGAGGCCTTCGTGAAGAAGCACGGCCTGCAGGACCAGGCCGTCGAGATCCTCGGCATGGCGATGACCACCGACTACGCCAGCTCCTTCGACGAGAAGAGCGACATCAAGCTGGTGGGCTACGACATGACGAAGACCGCCGCCCGGAAGGCCTACGAGCAATCGGGGCAGGGGCCGGAGAACGTGGACGTCGTGGAGCTGCACGACTGCTTCTCGGCGAACGAGATGATCACCTACGAGGCGCTCGGCCTGTGCCCGGAGGGCAAGGCCGGGGAGTTCGTGGACTCCGGCGCGCAGACCTACGGCGGCCAGGTCGTGGTGAACCCGTCCGGCGGCCTGATCTCGAAGGGCCATCCCCTGGGAGCCACCGGTCTCGCCCAGTGCTCGGAGCTCAACTGGCAGCTGCGCGGACAGGCGGACAAGCGCCAGGTCGAAGGCGCCAAGGTGGCACTCCAGCACAACCTCGGCCTCGGCGGCGCCGCCGTCGTGACGGTGTACCGCAAAGCGGATATCCGCTGAGGCGGATATCCGCTGCGCAGCGAGCCGCAGGCGAGCGAAGATCGGAAGGCAAAGCGGAGCTCCGCTGAGGCGGATATCCGCTGCGCAGCGAGCGCCATGCGAGCGTAGACCGTAAAGACGGGCGGAGATCAGTCAGCCGGGTTCGAGCAGGTGTCCACCTGACGTTCAACGCCCAATCGCTCGGTGGCGACGCGCCGCGCCCGCTCCCGTGCGGCATCGAGGTCCGCGCAGCGCGCCTTGATCTCGAGGTTGGCGCTCACGCTTGCCCGCCCGGGGTCATGCTGCAATTCTAGGTCAACCGGTCGCGCGCTCACCCCCGACGAGGCCCCGATTGAACCAGCCCCTCCCCGCGCCGACCGCCGCGCCGCCCATCGAGGATCCGCGGCTCAACCCGAGGCGGAAGGCGGTGTAC